>JAFOSK010000020.1 GCA_017392945.1 Treponema sp. | reverse complement strand
TCACCATTAACAACAATAGTCATTCTTGACTGACCAGGATTGCCTGTTTCACATACGGTCAAAGAGTCAATATTATATCCACGGCGACTGAAAAGACCAGAAACACGACTCAATACACCGGCATGATTTTCTACCAATACACTTAAAACAAATTTTTCCATAATTAACAATTCCTCACAAGTTTATATACTGTTTCCAGCTTCAGAATATACACCCAACAGGCGCACTTCTTCAGCAACTTTTTTCAAATCTGTCATAAAGGCCTTTACATATTCTTCATTTTGAAGGGCCGATTCCTTTAACTCTGCATCCGCGTAGAACCAATAATGCCATGGCTGACCAGCTATAGGACGGCTTTCAAGCCTGGTAAGATTCAGCTTATTTTTCTGAAACACTCCCAACGCATTGTAAAGGGCACCGGTTTCATTCGGAGTACAGAAGATGAACGAAGCAACATTCGGAACAGAAGATTTTATTGCCCGCTTATTTTCCACGGGCTTGTCAGCAACATGATTTGCAGCAATAACCACAAACCTTGTATAATCCCGCGGATCATCCTGAATATCTTCCTGAAGTATTTCAAGATTATAGTACTTTGCTGTAATCACACTGGCAATAGCCGCATTTTCCTTTGAAGCAGAATCCGCAACCATTTTAGCCGCATTGGCAGTAGACGAAGCAGTTATTTTTTCCCATTTATAGTTTTCTATAAGTTTGACACACTGCGCAAACCCCTGAGGATGAGAATAAATCCTTTTTATTGTATGCATTGTCGCGCCCTTTACTGCAAGAAGCGCATGCTGAATCCTAAGATGAAGAGCACCTACAATAGAAACATCCTCAAAACTGGCAAGATTATCATAGTTATCGTAAACAGAACCGCCTAAAGAATTTTCTATCGGAATCATACCGTAGTCTGCCTGTCCGTTTACGACAGCACGGAAAACATCACGGAATGAAGAACAAGGACAAGCAGAAACATCGCCGTCAAAATACAGGTTTACTGCCTGTTCTGCATAAGTCCCCTTAATTCCGTTATATGCACATACCGGCTTAGATGAATCTTCTGCTGTTTTTTTCGTAGAATTCAAATTGATTTCTTTTCTAATGTGAACTACGGATTTTCCTACCACAGGTGCCATTGCTTCAATGTCGTGCATAAGCTTATCAAACATAGAAGGAAGAAGAGCCTGAGGACCATCACTAAGGGCTTTTTCCGGGCAATCGTGGACTTCTACAATAATTCCATCTGCGCCGGCTGCAACCGAAGCCAAAGCCATAGGAGCTATCTTGTCGCGAAGACCTACTGCGTGGCTTGGATCAACAATTACAGGAAGATGGGTCAGGCTTCGCAGTACAGGAACCGCAGAAAGATCTAGTGTATTGCGGGTTGCCTTTTCGTAGGTGCGGATTCCTCGTTCACAAAGAATTACGTTTTCAGAACCAGAGGAAAGAAGATACTCTGCCGACATAAGCCATTCTTCTATTGTTGCACACAACCCGCGTTTTAAAATAACAGCCTTTCCGGACTTTCCGACTTCCCGCAAAAGATCAAAATTCTGCATATTGCGGGCACCAATCTGCAGAACATCAACACCGTATTTTTTCATAATCGGAAGATGTTCAGCCGCAATAATTTCCGTTACTACAGGTAGTCCGAATTTATCCCCTGCTTCCTTAAGGATTTTTACGCCCTCTTCCCCCAATCCCTGAAAAGAATATGGACTCGTCCTAGGTTTATACGCACCGCCACGCAACATACAGGCACCGCTTTTTGAAACAGCTTCTGCAATAGAAAACATACGTTCCCTATTTTCTACAGCACATGGCCCAGCAATAGAAACAATGCGCTGGCCACCCACGCGAATCATCTGTCCAAGATTATTTCTTATTTGAACAACAGAATTTTCAGGCTTAAATTCCCGGCTTGCCATTTTGTATCCTTTGGAAATAGGAATAACTTTTTCTACACCAGGAAGAAGATTAACGTCGCTCGGGTCAATTTTCAGGTGTCCAACAGCAGCTATGATAGTTGCTTCATCGCCGGGAATTTCATTTGTCTTAAAGTTCTTTTCAGATAGAAAATCAACAATCCGCTTTTTATCTGATGGTGAAACTCCCTTTTTAAGAACAATTACCATAGAATTGACCTCCGCTAAAAAAGTGGCTGTCCGCTAAGACAGCCCTAAAAAACTAGTCATTAGAAAGATTGAATGACACTGTTCTCATTATGTCGCCGAATACACCGGCAGCTGTTACACCAGCACCAGCGCCATATCCGCGTACAGTAAGAGGAATCGGCTTATAGCGTTCTGTATAGAATACAAATGCATTTTCGCCACCCTTTACGCTGTAAAGCGGATTATCCGGACCTACTTCCATCATACCTACGCTTACTTTGCCATCCTTAATTGTAGCTCCCATACGGAGAACTTTATTTTCCTTCTTAAGGTCAGCAATTTTCTTTGCAAAATATTCATCAACCTGAGGAAGCTTTGCAAGGAATTCTTCAACAGTTCCGCTTGAATCAAATGATTCTGGGAACACCTTGTACATTGTAATATCTTCAAGTTCAATGTCGAATCCTGATTCCCTGGCAATAATAAGTCCCTTGCGTGCAACGTCCATACCATTAAGATCATCGCGCGGATCAGGTTCTGTATAGCGCAATTCTTTCGCCTCAAGAACAGCCTTGCTGAATGGAACTCCTTCATCAAGTTTACCAAAAATATACGAAAGCGAACCTGACATAATTCCATTAAAGCTTTCAAGACGATCACCAGACTTATAAAGATTCTGGAGCGTATCAATAATTGGAAGACCTGCACCAACGTTTGTTTCATAAAGGAAACGACGGTGCATTTTGTTAGCAACCTGACGTAGCTTTCTGTAGAATTCCATGTTCATGGAGTTCGCCCTCTTGTTTGGAGTGGCAATAGACATTCCTGCTCCAAGAATATCAAGATAGCGTTCCGGAAGATCATAAGAAGCAGTACAGTCTACAAATACCGGGTTAAGCGGCTTTCTTTCTTTTACAAACTTGATTATATCATCAACATTTGAAGGACCAAACTTGAACATAGGCTTTTTCATGTCTTCGCGCCAATTAGAAAGATCAAGCCCGTCTTCATTAAGATTCATACCATCGATCGTAGTAATTGCAAGAACCTTAATATCTATATTCTGCTTAAGAAGCTTGTCGTGCTGCTGGTAAATCTGGTCAATCATCGTTCCACCAATTGTTCCGGCACCAAATGCGAACACTTCAATTGTCTGTGCAGTATTAAAAAAGAACTGATGAACTGCTTTTACGGCTGTATCTGCATATTCTCCGCTGATAACGGAAGAAATACAACGTTCTGATGAACCCTGGGCAATTGCCTTAATGTTAATATCCTGGCTTGAAAGCGCATTCATGAACTTGGAAGCAACACCGCGGTTTGCAATCATACCGTCACCGACAACAGAAACAATTGCACATCCCTTCTTTACTTCAATTTCGTCAATAAGTTTTTCGCGGATTTCAAGTTCAAATTCACGTGAAAGTGCATTCTGAACAGCATCTGCTTCTGCTTCCCTGATACAGAATGAAACAGTGTATTCAGAAGAAGACTGAGTAATGAGCAGTACAGAAGAACCTGCTGCAGAAACTGTATTGAATATACGGCTTGCCATACCGGTTCGGCCGCGCATACCTGTACCACCTACAGAAAGCATTGCAACTTTTTTAAGGGCAGAAATACCGCAGATAGAAGATTTGCTGCGGCTTTCAAAAGGTCCCTTACCGATGCGTGTTCCACGGGCAGAAGGATTATGGCTGTTCAAGCTCCATGCTTCAATTCCTTTTGCCTGAAGCGGTGCAAGAGTCTTTGGATGAAGAACCTTAGAACCAAAGAAAGAAAGCTCCATCGCCTCTTCATAGCTCATGTCGTCTACAAGAATTGCATCTTTTACAACACGAGGATCAGCCGTATACACACCGTCAACATCTGTCCAGAATTCAACACGCTTAACGCCAAGAGAAGCTCCAAGAATTGCGGCAGAAAAGTCTGAACCGTTACGGCCAAGAAGACCCATTACAGGTTTTGAATTAGAATCTTTAATCCATGAACAGACAAATCCAGGAAACAAAAGAATATGGGCCTGATCTTTTGAAACACCGTCGCGGTACGGACCGCATGCTTCTGCACAGCGCGAATAGTCTGCCTCACCTTCTTTTTGATTGCCTGTTGTATAAATGAATTTTCGTGAATCAAGGAAAACTACGCTTTCTCCCTTTGCAAGAAGGACAGACTCCATAATCGGAGCAGAAAGGAGTTCTCCCATACCCATTATACGGCAGTAAGCTGTATCAGGACATTCTCCGAATGAAGCAGCACCGGCAAGCAGTTTTTCAAGTTCTGCAAAATTAGGCTCAATAGAATTCATCACTTTTTCCGCACAGAATCCTTTTACCTGAGCCTGAAGTTCCTTACAAATTTCTTCATGGATTTTGCGAAGGTCGCTTATAATGGTTTCGGTAGAGGTCCCGGCGGTACATGCGTCAACAGCTGACTGAAGGGTGTTTGAAACACCGGCAACAGCTGAAACAACAACACTGAGTCTGTCTTCTTTTGCCCGTTTACAGATAATGTCCGCAGAAGAAAGAATACGACGGGCATTTCCCATCGATGTACCACCAAATTTTAATGTAAGCATAAAAACCTCTATTTATGAAAATATAGTCCATTGTAGTGAAATTGCACGTATTTTACAATTACCGGATTTTTAGAATGGAATAAAAAGCGCTATAAACAGTACTAAAAATTCTGTAAATCAATTAAAAAATGCGGCAATGACAGGCTCTGCCCCCCCCTCTGGTCATTTGTACCGCTGCATGCGCGGCAAATCTATATTATTCCAAGAGACGACGATGTTCTGCCCGCCAAGATACAATTTTGACCGTCACAAGTAAAATCACATATCTTTTAATAAACATCAGTTTTTCCATGCCATAAAACATTATAGTGCGTTTATCCTGTAAAATCCGCCAGGAATATTTGACAGTACAAAAATGAAATGGTAAAATTAATCACTTTTTTCTATAAAAAAAACAAATAAGGAATTCAAAAAATGAAAAGAAGTGTTTACACCATCGGTTCTTTGATAATCCTGCTCATTGCAGCATTTATCTTTGTTCTTGTACCAATCTTTGCAGGCGGTCACAAACAGTCAAGACTTCCGGCATTCGGTAAATATGACGGAACAGAAATCCGCTACGAACAGAATTCAGATTTTGCAAACTATGTAGCAAGATATGCAGATTACTATAAAAATAATGGAATTGAGATTAACAACTCTAATTACTACTATATTTTCAGTTATGCATTCAATACAACTGTAAGCCAGCTTGCTTTCCAGAAAGCAGTAAAGAACAGCGGCTACAAGGTTCCAAAAACAGCCGTAAACAGATCTCTTATGGGATATTTTACTGATGAATCCGGAAACTATTCTTCCAAGCTTTATAAACTTGCCATAAAAGACCGACCTTCTCAGGTTGAGCAGCTCCGTGCAGAAATTGAAACAACTCTTACAACACAGAGATATGCAGAAGATTCATTTGGCGGTCAGACAGCGTTTGGAAAATCCACTCTCTACGGTCTCAAGAATTCAGAAGCAGAAACTGCATTCATCACTGCGATGGGCGAAAACCAAAAGTCGTTTGATGCGGCTGTATTCAATATGAACGAATATCCTGAAAGCGAAAAAATTGCATTCGGTAAGAGCAACGCAGAGAAATTTGTAAAATACGACCTTTCTGTAATTACAGTTGCAGACAAGTCAAAGGCGGCTTCTGTAGCAAAGCGCGTAAGTAACGGTGAAATTACATTTACGGACGCTGTAAGCGAATATTCAACAAAATCCTACTCAACAGATTCAGGAAAGATCAATAATAAATATCACTATCAGATTGAAAAATTCCTTACAAACAAGGAAGACATGGTTAAAATCACATCTCTTGAACCAGACTCTGTTTCTGAACCAATTCAGACAAGCGTAGGGTACTCTATCTTTAAGGCAGATTCTGCAGCCGTTCAGCCAGACTTTAAGGATTCTGCAGTAATTTCTACAGTATACAACTACCTTACATCAAACGAATTCAGCGTTATTGAAGAATACTATACAAAACGCGCAGGTGAACTTGCAGCAGCTGCTAAGACAGGTTCATTTGCTGCAGCATGTACAAAATTCAACGCTAAAAAAGTTGATGTTCCTGCATTCCCTGTAAACTACGGCGACATGTCTGTAATGAACAAGCTTAACACAAGCCTTGAAGGTCTTTCAGGTGCTTCTACAAACCAAGCTTTCCTCAAGGCTGTAAACAGTCTTAAAAACACAGGTGACATTTCTGAACCAATCGTAAATAACAGAAATGTTGTCGTTCTTAAACTGCTTAAATCTAATGTAAAGCCTTCTGATCCGATTCCTACAGAAGCATTGCACAACGAACTTTCTAATTACGACACTTCTTCAGCTCAGGAAGCTCTGCTTTCAAGCCCTAAACTTGAAAACAATCTTTCTGAAGTATTCTTCAAATACATGATGAATAACAACTAGTATCAATGTCTGAAGCTTCAGATAAAAAGCCCTGTCTGGTAAAAACCGGTCAGGGCTTTTCTGTTCAGTATAAAGAGCGTCTCCTCTATTCTAAATATAATCCTCAAAAAAATATTCTTTCTCTTGTTGATTCATTAGAAATTCCAGAAGGTACCGTTATTCTGTGCCTGTCACCAGTTTTGTGCTATGGCCTTGAGAAACTGCTTGCAAAAATGCCGGAAAACTGCCTTTTAATCTGTGCAGAATCGGACAAGAACCTGTACAGTCTATTTTGCGATAATCTGAAAAACATGCATTTCTGCAATAAAAAACTGATAGCAGTAAAACCAGAAAAACTTGATACTCTTCCTGAATACCTTTCTATAAACAACAGGGGAAGATTCCGGCGGTGTATTAAGATTGATTTTAGCGGCGGTGCAGAAATTAACAGAGCCTTTTACGAAAACCTTTACGAAGCCTGCCAGAATGCCATAGGACAGTTCTGGAAAAACCGCGTTACACTCATAAAATTCGGCAGACGCTATTCTGCCAATTTTCTACGCAATCTGCAGCTTCTTTCTAAAAGCATTAAGAATGTAAAGACTGATCAGCCGATTTTAGTTACCGGTGCAGGAGAGAGTGCTCTTGAAACCTTATGTATGCTTAAGCCATATGCTGAACATTTTTTTATTATTGCTGTAGATGCTGCACTTCCAACCTTAAAAAGCCTGAACATAAGACCGAACGCAGTTGTATGCGAAGAAAGCCAGGATATAATTGCTGATGCTTTTACAGGCTGCCGCAACTGGTACGACTATCTCTTTGTGGGCCTAAGCACAAATCCAAACGTAACACGACTCTGCCCCCAAAAAAACGTTTTTCATACGACAGAATTCTGCAGTGCCGGTTTTATTGACCGCGCTAAAAAAGAAGAAATTCTGCCAGATTTTATAGCACCTTTAGGATCAGTTGGTCTAGTAGCAGTTCAAGCAGCCCTAAAAACACGTGAATCAGAAGAAATTCCGGTTTTTGTTACCGGAATGGATTTTTCATATTCACGGGGATGCACACACTTAAAAGATTCATTACATGAAAGAATGCGCAGAATTTATGAATTCCGACTGAACCAAGGAAAGGCATTTGCCGGAAGCTTTGGATCCAATTCAATTATTGCTGATTCAGAACTATACAAAGTGTCATACGACAAAAATGAACTTATTACAACTGCAAGCCTGATGGGATATGCAAAACTTTTTAATTATGTATTCAAAGGTACACCGAATCTTTTTGATGCAGGTTTGCGCGGGATAAAACTTGAACTTCCTGCGTTGAATCCTATAACGATTATTAAATCATTAAAGCCAAATAAAGCCAGCATCCGGC
Organism: Treponema sp.; assembly: GCA_017392945.1. Taxonomy (GTDB): domain Bacteria; phylum Spirochaetota; class Spirochaetia; order Treponematales; family Treponemataceae; genus Treponema_D. The sequence continues at coordinate 7,923 of JAFOSK010000020.1, read as the reverse complement.
AAGAAAAGTTTTTCTGCGACAACGAAACTCTTGGTAAGAAAAAAAACACTCCAAATTACGACACTGAAAGCAAAATCCATAATTTTATTTATGGCGAAATAACTGCCCTTAAAGAACTAAAGGACATTTTTACAGGGAAGATAACACTTTCTGAAAACGAAAAAAAATCTAGAATAACAGAACTCCTTGAATCAAGGGAATACCTTTACCTTCACTTCCCAGACGGCTACCAGCTTAATCTTACGCAGCCATTTTTAAACCGCATAAGAATAGAAATAGAATATTTTCTGAAAATATTAAAAAAATAATTTTATGCCGGTCTTCAAAGGAACCCGGCATAAAGACTAATTATCCGCTTCGTTATCTTTAAGGACAGCAAGGAATGCGCTCTGCGGCAGTTCTACATCTCCGAACATCTTCATGCGCTTCTTTCCTTCCTTCTGTTTTTCAAGAAGCTTTCGCTTTCTAGTAATGTCGCCACCGTAACACTTGGCAAGAACATCTTTTCTAAATGCACTCACTGTTTCGCGGGCAATAATCTGACCACCGATTGCCCCCTGAATCGCAACCTTAAACTGCTGGTGGGAAATTTCATTCTTAAGACGCTCACAAACTTTTCTTGCTCTGTCTGGTGCACTAGGTTTGTAACAAAGAAATGAAAGTGCATCGACCGGTTTTGAATTAAGAAGCATATCTACTTTTACAAGATCCGTAAGCCGGTAACCGATAATCTCGTAATCAAAAGAGGCATAACCCCGGCTGTAACTTTTTAGTTTGTCATAAAAGTCAAAAAGAACTTCCGCAAGAGGCATTTCGTAAGTAAGTTCAACACGCTTTTCATCCAAATACTGCATGTTTGTTTGTTCACCACGCTTCATCTTGCAAAGTTCCATGAGAGAACCTAAATATGTTGCAGGAGTAATTATACTTGCCTTAATATATGGTTCTTCGGCTGTTTTAATACGTCCCTGTGGGTATTCACTAGGATTATCAACAAACATTTCTGTTCCGTCAGTAAGTTCCACGCGATACCTTACACTAGGAGCCGTAAAAATAATTGCCTGATCGTAGTCGCGTTCAAGGCGTTCCTGAATAATTTCAAGATGAAGAAGCCCCAAAAATCCGCAGCGGAAACCGTTTCCAAGAGCAAGGGAATTGTCTTTTTCATATACAAGACTTGCATCGTTCAGTTTGAGTTTTTCTATACTGCCCTTAAGTTCTTCATAGTCATTAGAATCCATAGGATAAATTGAAGAATAAACAACAGGCTTTACTTCCTTAAACCCGCCAAGCGGTTCTGCAGCTGGATTTGCAGCACCAGTAATAGTATCACCAACGCCAACATCACTTACAGTTTTTATTCCAGCAATAATGTATCCTACATCCCCAGCTTCAAGCTTACCAGTCTCTTCGTAATCAATTTTAAAGATACCACACTGTTCCACCTTGTATTCAACACCGTTACTCATCATGCGGATAACATCACCGGTCTTTACAGTTCCTTCCTTCATACGGACATGAACTACAACTCCTCGGTAAACATCATAGTGACAGTCAAAAATAAGCGCTTGAACAGGAGCAGAAGAATCTCCTTCCGGAGCCGGAAAATAATTTACAATTGCTTCAAGAAGCTCATCAACTCCCTCTCCAGTCTTAGCAGAAACAAGCTGAGTCTGCGAATCATCAAGCCCAAGTTCCTTGTCTATCTGTTCTCGTACAGCAGGAATATCTGCAGAAGGAAGATCTATCTTATTGATAACAGGAACAATTGCAAGATCCTGTTCCAATGCCATGTACATATTTGAAACAGTCTGACTTTCTACCCCCTGGCTTGCATCAATCAAAAGAAGGGCCCCTTCACAGGAAGCAATAGCCCTAGAAACCTCATAAGAAAAGTCTACATGACCAGGCGTATCTACAAAATTAAGCTCATAATCATGACCATCCTTTGCATGATAAGGAATTGTTACGGCTTGGCTTTTTATTGTAATTCCGCGTTCACGTTCAATATCCATGCTGTCAAGAATCTGGTTCTTCATCTTGCGTTCATCAATAATCTTGGATTTTTGAATCAAGCGGTCAGACAAAGTAGATTTACCGTGATCAATATGCGCAACAATACAAAAATTGCGCTTGTACTTCATTTCCATACAAATTCCTTATAATTTTTTTCGGTTTATTTTACTAGAAATAGTAAGGACTGTCCAATGGGGCTCCTAGACGCATTGTAATATCAAGATACCCTTTTTTCTTTTTTCTGGTATTCATCTGAACGCTTATGGCATCATTTTCAGGTGCAAAATCAACATCAGAAATATAAACAGGATCCATTTCACTAAAACCAGATTCATCTGCTGCCGAACCTTTTATAACTCTTGTAATCGTATACTGCCTTTTGAACAAAGTTGAACTCGATGCCAGTTCCATTCCTAAAATCGGAACAAGAGATGTATTCAAAAGATCACTCCTAAATATATCATACCCAGGCTTTTCAGGACGTTCTTCTAGATAGACAATACACGAATAACTTTCACCATCCCTGTTATAAGAACATGTAAGCACAGTTTCTGCAGAAAAATTCCTTAAAACGTCCTGAAGCTGTTCAAGATTATATACACGATATCCGTTCAGAAAAGTTATTATATCACCAACTTTTAGCCCTGAGCGATATAAAACTCCTCCCGGCATAAGATATTGAACTTCAACACCTGCGTTTTTTGCACCATCCTTAAAAGTATGTCCATAAGAGCCAAGCCATGCAAGACGGCGTTTTCCTCCATTATACAAAAACGGAAGATCCTGCCTTAAATATTCAACCGGAATTGCAAAATTCAATCCCTGATACTTAGCGATTCCCGCAAAAACTACAGCCTGAACTTTTTTCTGAGCATCTATACAAGGCCCTCCGGAATTACCCGAATTAACCGCTGCATCAATCTGAAAAACATCCCCAGTAGTAAAAAGCTTCCTATCTACGGCAGAAACAATTCCGCTGGTAACAGTACCATGCAAGCCCAATGGCGTACCTATACAATTAACCTTATCACCAACGCCAAGCGAAGCACTTGAACCAAGTTCAAGTATGAAAGGAGGCTCAATTTCGCATTTTAACAAAGCAAGGTCATGCACGCTGTCATATCCAACAACCTTTGCAGGAATTCTAGTTTCCTGATCAGCAGCAAGCTTTATATAAAGACGGGAATAGCCTTCATATTTCGGATCAACAAGATCATTAATAACATGATGATTCGTAATAATATAGCCTCGCCTGTCAATAAAAAATCCCGAACCTAAAACCCTGTCAGCAAATCCCATTCCGTTCTGAATTTTTATCCCCTTATCAACCCAGACAGTAACAGTAGAATTTACACAGTCACCCAAGGTTTCAGGCAAAGATTCCCTATCTGTTACGAGTCCCGGAACATCTCTTATACTTTTCTCAAAAAGAGATTTTTCATAAGCTTGTGACAAATCAATTTTTTTTGAACCGCAGGCTTTCAATGAAATATAAAACCTGTACGCATCAAAAAAATTCTCTTTACCAAGGGCTTCGTTATAGAATGCAGAGACAGATTCTTCCTGCTCAGCAATAACCTCTTCATTTCCCATAAGTCTTGCACGCCATAAAGCCTTTACAGGAAATTCAGAACTCATCTCGTTTATCCGCTTTATTTCATTATCCCTTACATCTTTTTCATTAAAATCAGGTTGAACAAAAACTTCTTTAGGCTGCTTTATGGAAGCACATCCAGAAAGAATAAATGAGAAAGTCAGACATAAAAAAAAGCACCTACTTGTTTTCATTATTTTCTGTATCTTCACTATTTTCAGGAAATGATTTGTCTGTAATAACAAATCCGTAGATATTACCGCCCACCATAACAATCTGAATTCTTCGCTTAGGAGTTTCTATCAAAGAACATACCCCTTGTTCCATATTCTCCCCAACCGAAGCAAGTATAATTCCTTCATCATCAGGAGAACCAGATTCTCCGACCCAATAAAAAGACTTGCTTTCTCCTTGAGAAACGGTAAGAAACCGTTCACCATACTGAACTTTTACAGGAAAACCATTCCATGTAGTTAAAGTGACAAGAATTCTGTCTGGAACCGAATAAAACTGCGAATCTTCTATAAGCGGAGATTCTTCGTTTTCCCTAGGATACCGTTTATAACGTACATCCCAATTGCCATCTCCGTCATAATCCCAGCTGGAAATTTTACCATTATCAGGACCATATTCTTCAATAAAATCCGGAATAGTATCCGCATTATAATCAAGCTGAATCAGTTTAAGATAAATACCACTACCGGCAACAGGCTGACCAAAAAGATTCGTCATAACCTGTTCCTGATCAGCAATACGCACATGAAGACGGTCTTCTGGATCATAGCCGAATGTTTCCAGCATTTCAAAAATGCCGTCTCCGTCATTATCAACATAGCGGACAGATGGAAATCCGTTTTCGAAAAGTGCACGCGCATATAGATTGCCGTCCGAATAATAAAGCGCAGACTGAGGATAGCCATTCAAAACAGAAAATACAATCCTTGCCCCAGGACGTTCATCAGAAAAAATTTCATAACTTGAACAATTATAAAGAATCTTATTCTCATCAAGTTCGGACAAATAATCCTTTACGAAAGGAACAAAAAAATCCGTCCCAAAAAGTTCCTTTGCTGATTCTAGTGGACAAATATCCACCGGAGTCCATTCAAAAGTCTCGTCCATAAGAGTAAAAGAAGCCGTTCCTGCCGCAATTTTGTCAGAATGAAAGACCGCTTTTATAACAGCAGGATAAGAACCATATTCAAGACTTATATTACCTTGCGTAAGCAAAATCTTTTCAGGAACACCGAAATCGCACTCAGCAGACCATTCATATACACCATCATTGTTCTTATCCCAGCAAAAAGAAGCAGGTCGCCCCCTGAAATACTTTACAAAAAGATTTCCATCGCAATCAAAATCCGTATCAATAGAAAGGGTTCCATTGAATACACTCAGATGCTCAGAAACAGATTTCATCGTAATTTCGTCAGTTATATAAACAAAAAAATCTTCAAGCAATGAAAGAGAAACTGATTCATCGGCGAACGTACAGAAATAATCCCATGCCTCTTGTTGACTCATAAAGCCGCACTGCAAGGCAATCATCGCATACAACGGATGCCGCAGACCGTGAGAAGCAAAAGCCTGAGCCATACGGACCTGTTTTTCTCCTTCCGCAAAAAAAACAGAATAAATTTCAAGTTCAGCATCAGGTTTGTCATATTCAGGTATTTTGGCAATAAACGAATCGGCAATCTTTCGGACAAGAATAGAACTGCTTTCATCCATTGCTACAAGATCCATTCCCGAAGCAGAACGCTGCAAATCATATTCATACTTAAAAAAAATATGAGGAAACCTTACATCATCAGGATAGATTTTTCTTGCAGCATTGATTTTTTCCCTTGCTTTTGTAATCGATTCCTTTGACCTTATTCTGTAATAGGATTTTACCCGGATAAATTCCGCATCAGAAGAATAGATAAACGGCTTTGCATCAAGGATTGTAAGAGCCTGATCATACATTCCCGTATCGCACAAAAGATCAGCATAAAGAACCCTTGCCCCGTCACGGTTATAATCAACCCAATCACCTTCGGTAAGTGACTTCATGACCAAAGGAATAATATCAGCCTTTATATCACCACGTCCGCTCTTAGCGGCAGCCTTTACATACCAGAGATCGGCAACGGAGTCATCATAAGAAAGTCCCAATTCAGACTGAGCCAAAGCATTTTCAAAATCTCTTGATGAAAGATAGGATTCGGCAAGTTTAAGGCAGCGGACTGCCGTACGCCTGTTTACAGATTCCACTCCTGCTGCGAAACAGTCAAAAGTAAACACAAAATATAAAACAATGCCGAAAACAGCAAAAAATATCCTCTTCATGCTATCCTCTTACAATCCAATTGCTAAGTCCGCACACACAGCCAATCAAAGCAACAAGATCTTGATCCTTACCACAAAGATCCTGCACCACAGGAATCATTCTTTTCTGCATTGCACCAACATGCCAGTCCGAAAGCACATCCTGCACAGATTTCATCGAACCGTCAGCAGCCCGGATTCTGTCGCCGAACTGGACGCTGCGAATACAGAAAGGTACCTGAAGTTTTTCCATCTCAAACGATTCCTCACCAAAATCAAATCGGATGTCAGCAAGTCCATCGCGAATAGAGCAATATACATCCCCGAACGGAAACTGAAAAACTCCATTTTCTTTTATTATAACAAAAAAAACTGAATCAGTCGCTACCAAACTACGCTTTTTAAAGCAAATATGCTCATCATCATATACAAAAGTAAAATCCGCAAAATCAACAGAAAATTTTTCTCCACGCTCAATCCTCTCCACAAGAACAGATATGGACCGGAACGGAAAACGGCATTCAACAGAAAAAACAGAACAGAACAAATCCAGACCATTGAACAAAACCCGGATTTTCACAGCTTTCTTAAGCGATGTAATCCCGTTTCTTAAACAGAACACTCCGTCATTTTCTTTTTTCCATGAAACAGAAGAAGCAAGTCCTGCAATCAAATCTTCATCGGCCGCACTTTTTTCAGCACCAGCCAAAAGAGCAGTTTCAAAACCGCAAAAACGTTCCCTTAAAAACGGAACAAGCTCATTACGAATCCTGTTGCGCATATAATGAGTGTCAAAATTAGTACTGTCTGTCCTCCATGAAAAGCCAAGCCGCCTTACATATTCTTCAATATCAAGACGGGAAAGTGTAATCAACGGCCGTACATAGCGATCCCGTTTCATACGGATACCACCCAGTCCTGCCGCCCCGCTTCCCTGTAAAAAACGCATCAACAGAGTTTCAACCTGATCATTTCTGTTATGAGCAAGCGCAACAAACCCCAAATTCCAGGCACGGGCGAATTCATCAAATAACTCGTAACGAAGTTGTCTGGCAGCAGCTTCAGTTCCAATACCTTTAGACAAAGCAAGATTTCCTACAACCCCCGGCGCAAGCACCTTTTCAAAAAAACTGATGTCACAACCGCTTTCCAATATCCGCTCACAAAGATTTCTGACGAAAATTACATCCCCTCCAGATTCTTCCGCAGAGCGTATATTATGATTGACAGTGATAACTTTTATGCCAAAACCAAACTCTTTTCCTAGCCTGCTCAAACAAAGCAAAAGAGAAACAGAATCAGCTCCTCCGCTCACAGCCACGCCAATCGGCTTCCCCGCAGAAAAATCAAAACCACAGGAAACAAGATTTCTATAAACCTCGTCATCAAAATCAGAAACAGAAAATTCCTTCATTACATACATTGTATACGCTTGTAAAAAAACAAACAATGACAAAAAAACGTCAAAAAAAAAGCAGTCAATCCGTTTTCAAAAAATCAGAACCGGATCTTACCGCAAAAATTTCCAGCCAAAATAATTTACATGCAACGCTTCTGCCTTGATAAAAAAAAACGCCCGCACGGAAGAAATCCCCCATACGAGCGTATTTTTAATACCAGGCAATAACTCAACCCGGATTCTATAAAAAATTAGCGTGCTGGCGCAATGCTTACCAAAGAAGCCTCACCGTTAGTAAGGATAGTTACATCTTTACCAAGGTTGAGATCCTTAACAAGAATTTCGTCACCAACGTTCAATGCAGAAACATCTACAACAACACGTTCCGGAAGGTTACCGATTGTAGCCTGAACTTTGATTTCTGGAACACGTTTTACAAGGAATCCACCCTTAAGAACACCGGCAGCATTACCAACAAGCTGTACTTTGTATGTGTAAACCAATTTTTCATCAGCAGCTGGTACAAAGAAATCAGCATGAAGGACAGCATCATTGCGGATATTGTATTCAACATCCTTAATCAAAGCCTTGCAAACCTTTCAAT
>JAFOSK010000019.1 GCA_017392945.1 Treponema sp. | reverse complement strand
ATACAAGCCAATATAACCAAAAGAAGAAGTGAAACACTTTTGCGGCTCCTTTTACAAGAAGTAATAATTGGTATTTTTATTAAAAGAAATGAAATAAACAAAAGTATTGCATAAAATCTTGAAAGCCTTAAAACCTCCACCTCTGTAATATTTAATGTATCTATCGGTGGTAAAAAAGATTCAAGCTTAAATTTTTCTGAAATTTCCACGAAATTTATAAAGCCCAAATTTTTTTTAAACTCATTATCTACCGAAGTAATAGATGGCTTAACTATTATCAGCACCGCCAATATAAAAATCAAATCTGCACATAAATCAAAAGTATGGCGTACAAAATGGAGAGTTTTTACCCAAACCGATGATTCATTTTCAGCCTTTTTAGATTCTTCTGCTTTCTTAGACTTTTCTTCTTCCTTGAAAGCCTGCCGTTCTGCCCTCTTTCGGTCGTTTTCTTCCTTCCATTCCCTAAACTCTTCTGATTTCGCATCAGCAAAATTTTGAACCTTTTCTTTTGTACTTTCCGCTGATTTTTTGAAAACCTGAGCAAGTTTTGTCTTTGTCGCTAAAAAAGCTTCCCCACAAAAATCTTTCAAAAGCAAAAAAGTGAACAACACAGAATAACTTTCGTCGGACTCTTCAAACTGTTTCAAATCGAGGTTAGAAGTAAAATAAGATCGTAAAGCATTTTCAAGCAACTCAAGATTTTTAGGTGAATTTTCAAACTCAAAACAATAGTTTAAGTCAGAAGTTTTAAGAACTAATGAAGTTTTACCTTCCACTGATTTTGTGTAAACTTCAGAAAAATCCGTTGAACTAGAATCTAGGATGCCATTTTTTATGTGTAGGATTTCAGTAATTTCTCCATCAGAACCAGATTCCTTTGTAGACGGATAATTCCAGTAAAGAGCTTTATCTGTAAAAACAAAGCCGAGTTCGCGCAGGCCCAACGAAAAAAAATATCCGGCCCAAAAAGAAAGAAGAATGTTTTCTTCCGGATTTATGTTATAAATCTTTTTAATTGCACTCTGATTTGATTTAGCGAAACAATTTTGTACATGAAAAGTATTTTTTTTCATATCAATCTCCTGAATAAAACTAAATACAGTATAATCGAAAATCCATGATTTTTAAAATAAAATCTATTTATATGGTAATATTTATACCTCTGAATTGTTATAAAATCTATGGAATAAAAACTTTGCAGATCATTTGAACGTAAAAATCATCCATATTTAAGCAGGATTTTTTTTCTAAAATGCATTTTTACACTACAAAAAACGTATATATAATAAGAATGAACAGAATTTTTAGAAAAATATTTAAACTGATTCCCGCGGTCTGCTGCACTGGACTTCTTTCTGCAAAGGAAATAAGCATAATCAATTGGAATCTTCAGACTTTTTTTGACGCAAACAAAGACGGTTGCGAATACAAGGAATTTCAGAAATCCGAAAAATGGAATAAAGACGCATATCAGAAAAGATTGGACAGACTATGCACCTTTATGAATCAAAGTAATGCCGACGTTTATATTTTTGAAGAGATTGAAAATGCCGGAATTATTTATGATATTTCCAACAGGTTGGCAGGTAACACATGGAGTTCCAGAAAATGCTGGCCATACGGAACTTTTTACAAAAATAAAGGAGACTCAATCGGATGTGCTGTCATTTCGCGGATGAAAATTAAAGAAGTACACGTGCATAATATTGATATTCGCACGGAAAAGACCAGACAACCACCTTTACGAGCTATAATGGAAATAAAATTTGAAGAAGAAAAAAAATCCAGCGCACCACTAACGCTGTTCGTAAACCATTGGAAATCAAAAGCCGGTGGTGGCCCCCAAAGCGAAATCTGGCGATTATGGCAGGAAACCGTACTTTCCCGTCTTTTTACAGAACAAAGAGGCTCACCGGCTTTAGCTGGTGGCGATTTTAATAAAGATATTAAGGAATTTGTGGTCGACTCTTCAGAAACAAAAACGGTAGATTCAAAGCCAAACATATATCTTCAAGACTTTCTCAGCTCAAGAAAAACAGCAGTTTTCTCACCCTGGTTCTCGGAAAATAATAGTCTGATCTTTCCAGGTTCATATTATTTTAGGGAAACCTGGGAACGAATTGATCACTTTTTCTTGTCGCCAGAAATTTCCATGATAGATTTTACACCAATGACTGACGGAGCATGGAGTTCGCAGGAAAATTTGATTCCTGTAAGATACAAAATACACACAGGAACAGGATTCTCAGATCATCTTCCGGTTCGTTGCACGATAAGCTTAAAAGAAAACTGACATCCTATTCTTAATGCTATAACATTTTTTTAAGTACAAAAAGGAATTCATTCACATGGATTTCACGATTTCTTAGATTACGGCTCCCGCGAAAAGCGTTATATTTAGATTCCATTGTTGTAATTTCACCGAATTCACTTAAAATAGATTCCATTTCTTCACGCGGAATAAACCCTTCCGAATTAAAAGAGATTATTACATAGCGGGCGCGTATATTTTTTATAAGCTCATGAAAAGTTTCACAGACCTTACGCTTTTTATTATAAGAACTTCTGTTCCAGTTTTTAGGAATTCCGCTTACACGGCTGATCTTTTCTGTATCAGGGCGCTCATAGCCGGCAATAAGATTCAACATAAAATAATTAGAACCATAAGGATGCTGATTATATGGCGGATCCATATAAACCAAATCAAAAACACCGTCAGAAAGCTTTTCATAAAGAGAGACACTGTCCGAAAGCCTGTTCGCTTCTTCCTGGAATATCGAAACGCGACATTCGTTTTCACTGAATATAGGAAACGGCAGTTCAATTCTGCTGCAAATTCTTGCAAGGGCATTCTTTCCGTTCCCTCCGAACTGTCCTAGTCCCGTCTTTGAATTCTTGTAAAATCCCTTAAAAATACCGGCCGTATTTGCATGAATCGAAGCCTGACTCAAAAGCGGAGCGATAAAAAAGGGCTTTAACTCATGGGGAACGAATTCTTCAATATTGCGCCGCATAAAATCAATATATCGCGCATTATAAGGTGTATAAAAACAACGTTCGCCAGGCTTTACATCATCCTCTAGTTCAGGCGCATACAATTCGCTTATAAAACCAGAATCAGCATCAGAAGCAATATCCTCTTTTGTCTGTTCGATCAATTTATCATAAAGTATCTTCAACTCTTCGATGTTAATTTCAGACTTATTCGAAAGATAGCAGCTGTTTATGATCCGTGAATAATTTTCAAGATCATTCACAGCAAGATATGAAGAATGCTGCTTCAAAAACCTTGCAACAATACCACTACCCGAAAACAAATCCAGACATTCAAGTTTCTGCTTTCCACAGTCTTTTTTTACAAAATTAACGGCTTCGCCTATAAAATTCAGAAGAGCCCTTTTATTCCCTATGTATGTAATCAGCTGGTCTGCAAGATACTCTGAATTTTCTGTCATTATTACTCCGCTATTTCATAACAGTTCTTGCCATTCTGTTTTGCCTTATATGCCGCATTATCCGCAGATTTGAACCACTGCTTGCTATTCCATTCATTTTTGTAAACAGAAATTCCAACACTCATACTCATTACAAGATTCTGATCAGCCGGCAGGTAGTCAAATCCACAGGCATTAAAGTCTTTCATTATTTTTTCTACAGTGGAAACGATTTCCTGGATTTCCTTATTTCTGAAAATGATCACGAATTCATCACCGCCATACCTGAATGCATTGCGGTTCGTTCCAAGAGTTTTTACAATAATTTCTGCAAGAGAAATAAGGACTGCATCACCAGCGGCATGCCCAAGAGAATCATTTATCTTCTTAAAATTATCAAGATCAAGAAATGCTAAAGCCAAAACATCCTTTCCATTATTAGCAATCTTCATCAATTTTTCAACGGTGTCAGCCAGCGCCCGCCTGTTATAAAGCTGTGTAAGAGGTTCAAGCTGCAATTCTTCAGAAAGAGCCCTCTGTTTTTTATAATTATGGTTCATAAATGAAACCTGCGAAGCCTGCGACCTTAAAAGCTCCTTTGAAAGCCTGTATAACATTATTATCATCACTAGATTAACGAAAACAGAAGTCACTCTAAACACAAAATCAAGTTCATTATAAAAAACAAAAATAATTACCCCTGAAATAAAAAAAACAACCAGCGAAGAATAAAACAGACCTTTCAACATTTTTTTATCTGCAATGACTGCGGCAAGAATCATGGGCATGGCAGGCATTACAAGTACGCTGACAAGATATGCATGAAGCATCGAAATGATCGAAATGATCATAAAGAATTCACATATGATAAGACGGCATCCCGTAAGCCAGGAAACCTTTTTTTTAATAATAAGGTGCCTTATATAAACCATCGGAGGAATCTGAATCAAGGCCGGTACAAGGACCTTAAAGATCACTCTTTTAAAAAACATGTCCAGATCTGCATGATACATAAAAAAATATACAGAAATTTCAATTACTAAAGCCGAACAAAAAAGCATATAGCAAAGAAAACTCATTCTTTTTTGCCAGCGGTTGAAATATGTTTTTTTATATTCCTCAAGATCCATATCCCCCTCCATAAAAAGCATGGAGCCAATCCTTACTTTTTTAACGGATTTTATCTTCCGTTTTCAACTTGATTTTAAACTAGATTTCCTTAAATCCAGCATTAATTCCGTTCATTGTTTTATAAAAATCCGGGAACGAAACTGCACAGCACTCTGCGTCTTTTACGATGATTTCCTGTCCTTCAGGAAGGGCAAGTCCCAGGCAGGCAAGACTCATTGCAACCCGGTGATCGTCGTAACTTTCTACTTCGCCGCCGTGAAGGTTCCATTCTGGATTTACCGAGCCGTCAGCATTTTTCTTGCTGTGGCCGGTAACCTTGAACCAGTCTGGACCGGCTTCAATCGTTGCGCCCAGCTTTTCAAGTTCTTTCTGCATTACTTCAATGCGGTCTGTTTCCTTTTTGCGGCACACACCGATATCTTCGATTACGATTGAACCTTCTGTAAAACATCCTGCAACTGCAAGAGCGCAGATTGCATCGGGGTAGCCTGAAAGATTAACGTGCAGTTCCTTGTTTGGAAGGTGTTCTGCAGAAAGGCGGCTTTTCTTTACGGTAAGTTCCTTTGTTTTTTCGTTGATTTCGATATTGGCGCCTAGTTCCTTAAGGACGTCAACAATTGCCATGTCCCCTTGGCTTCCACTTGTGTCTACATTGTCGATGGTAATTTCGCTTTCTGTGATGAGGGCGGCAACAAGAGGAAAGGCAACGGCTTCCCAATCGCTTGGAATAACTTTGTCAAAGGCCTTCATCTGAATCGGGCCATGAACTTTGATATGTTTGTAGTCTTCGCTGATTTCAAGCTTAACGCCCATTTCTTCAAGCCACAGGCGGGTCATGTTAAGGAAAGGAGTTTCTTTTGGGTCAGTAAGTTCAATATTTGTAGTTCCATTAAGGCGGCTTGCGGCCATCATGATTCCGCTGATGTACTGGCTGAGGCGGCCGTCTGTAACGATTGTGCTTCCGTCTTTTACAGGCCCCTTGATAATAAGGGGTGGCGCATTTTTTTCCGGACGGGAGATGTATGCTTCTGCGCCCATCTGTTTTAATGCGTCAACGACGTGAAGAACCGGTCTTGTGCGGATTGAAGCGTCCCCGGTAAAAACTGTCCAGCCTTCAAAGGTTGCGGCAACCGGGCTCATAAAATAAAGGAGGGAACCTGAATCCCCTACGTTTACAACGTCGTCAGGAAGGTGTGCGTTTTTTCCGGCACCTTCTACAACCCAGTCCTTTGGATTTGAAATGTCAACTTTTGCACCGAAAAGCGGTACAGCCTTGCTTGAAGAAACGCAGTCTGCGCCCCCAAGAGGATTTCTGATATGTGAAGTTCCTTCTGCAAGAGAAGAAAAAATTAATGCTCTGATTGTATGACTTTTTGAGCCCGGAACCTGAATGTGTCCGCTCAATTTTGCAGCTTTTGCCTGAATTCTCATAATAAAAATATGATAGCAGATTTTGAAAATTGGTTCAATTTCAGGGATTTGCATTAAATGTCGAGTTTTATAGATTTACTATGAAAATTGGCTACCAGTCGCAAAACGATGATGCAAAAACGTGTGATAGCACACTACACGCTGTTCATGTTAGGGGAACGAGCAAAACTCCGTTTTGCTTGCTAGTTTTTGCTAGCAAAAACTAGCAGTAACGGTGGAATAATTATAATTAATCCCTGAATTATAACCGTTACCAGACGGCCATAAACAGAGTGTTTTTAATCATCGCTTCGCTCCTTCGCGCCAATTTTTATGGTGTTGCAATAAAACTCGACATTTAATTGAGTAGTCCCAATTCTTCCCTGAGTGAAGGTCGTTCGCTTCGCGAACTCACCGAGTTTTCTATCGAAAACTCGCAGTTATGACAGACTGCCCAATTCCTCCCTGAGTGAAGCGAGCTGGCGTAGCTTCTTGATTGATTGCAGAGCTTGGTTTACGAAAGTAAGCCAAGCTCTTCCCACCTAGCATATTTTTTTTCCAATTCTGCGGTCAGGTCGTTGTACTGGCGGTTGATGGATTCGTAGTCGATTTTGGCACCGGAAGACATTTCGGCTTCAAGGGCGGATTTTTTTTCTTCCAGTTCCAGGATTTCGGTTTCAAGAGATTCAAATTCTTTTTGTTCCTTCCAGGTTCGTTTGCGGGGTGCACTAGAGCAGGCGTTAAGGGCGGCGTTTGAGCCCTTTGAGGGGGTAGCGGACAAGTCAACTTGTTGGCTTGGGAGCGAGGGGGAGGCTTTCCCCTCCTTTTTTTCTTCACGCTTTTGTTCACGCTCATTCAAAAGTTGCTCCCGTTTCTGCTGGTCGCGGAGTTCTATGTATTCAGAACACTTTCCCACAAAACCGCTGATATTTCCGTCCTCTTCAAGAATGAACATTGTGTCGGCAACTTTATCCATAAAATACCGGTCGTGAGAAACTACAAGCAGACAGCCCTGATACTGCATCAAAAACTGTTCGAGCACATTCATCGTAAAAATGTCAAAATCGTTGGTCGGCTCGTCCAGAATCAAAAAATTCGGGTTGGTCATTAAAAGACGGATTAAAAACAGGCGCTTGCGTTCGCCGCCGCTCAAAGATGAAAGCGGAGAATGCAGAATTTTTCCTTCAAAGCCGAATTCATTCAAAAACTGGCCGGCAGAAAGAGTTTTTCCGTCATTTTTAGTTACATTTTCGGCTGCTTCTTTTATATAATCCAAAACCGGAAGTGAAAGATCCTTAAAAACCGGATTCTGCATGTAATACCCGAAGAATGTATTTTCGCCCACAACTACGCTGCCGGTATCCGGGGCAAGCTGACCGGTTATTATGTTCAAAAAGGTTGATTTTCCAGAACCGTTGTCTCCGAAGATTCCGATTTTCTGCCCTCTTGTAAATGTGTAGGAAAAATCCGAAATTACAGGAACTGAGGTTCCGCTTTTTGTGTAAGATTTTGAAATTGAATGAAGCTCCAGAACCTTTCCGCCAAGGCGACGGCCCTGAACTTCAAAAGAAAATCCCTTGTCTTCCTTAAATTTTTCGCGGTTGATAAGCTGCATGTCCCGCTGGATTCGGGCCTTTGCCTTTGTTCCCCGGGCACACGGACCACGGCTAAGCCAGTCCCGCTCAAATCGCAAAACACTTTCTATGCGGCGGTCGGTATTGCGCTCAATTTCTGCTTCAATTTCTTTTTTTTCGAGATAGGTTGAATAGTTTCCCTGGTAAAGCTTTATTTTATTCCGTGCAAGCTCAAAAATATTGTTGCAGACAGCGTCCAGAAAATAGCGGTCGTGGGTAACCATGAGTACGGTCCGTTTTGTGTCCCTAAGGTAATTTTGAAGCCAGGTGATTGTTGTTATATCCAGGTGGTTTGTAGGTTCGTCCAAAAGAAGAAGCTTTGTATCTTCAACAAGAACCTGGGCAAGGGCAACTTTTTTTACCATTCCGCCGCTTAAGGTTCCCATTGTTTTATTCAATTCATTGATTCCAAGGGTCGAAAGGATTGAACTTACCTGCGCCTCGTAATTCCATAAATCCTGCTTTTCCATCTGCTCGTTTAACTGCTCATAGCGGCGATGAACTCCATCTCCCGCATTCGGATTTGCAAGCTCTTCGCAGGTTTCAAGAAAGTCCTTTATTATAGAAAGTTTTGGAGAATTGCTTTTAAAGATGTGATCTCTGATTGTATCATCCGGATTAAATGCCGGACTCTGGGGCAAAAATGAAACTCCGGCTTCCTTATTAATAACGACAGTTCCTTCGTCCGGAGCATGAACGCCGGCGATTGTTCCAAGCAAGGTGGATTTTCCGATTCCGTTCCGTCCGATGAGGGCAGCCTTATCCCCGTCGTTCAGCCCAAAGGTAACGCCGGTAAAAAGCATTTCTTCCCGGCCAATTTTTGCAACGTTATTAATAGAAAGAATGTTCATAGCTTTTAGTATATATGGTGGTTTCGACATGCTCAACCACCGGAAAAAGGTATCTCAAACACCGGAGAAAGGTATCTCAACTACCGCAATATATTTGCTCAACTACCGGGAAAATAAAAAAAAATAATCCCGAATTTAGACAGATGTCTTCCGTCATATTTTCTCATATAACACATCCTCAGAAAAATAACACAATATATATCCGCAAAAAAAAAGACTTGCATTCCCATTATCATAATATATATAATCAGCACTATGGGTGTTTTGTACAAACGGGCGAATGAGACAAAATGAAAACATTAATCGCATACTTTTCCCGGACCGGCGAAAATTACTTTAACGGCATTGTAAGGGATATAAAAAAAGGAAACACAGAAATCCTTGCTGAACATCTGCAGAAAATTATCAAAGCAGATATATTCAAGATTGAACCGCTTGTTCCATATTCAGATAATTACAGAGAATGCTGCGAGCAGAGCCATAAAGAAAAAATTGAGCAGAAACGACCGCCTCTAAAATCTGATTTACCGGATACAGCAAATTACGATACCATATTCCTTGGATTTCCATGCTGGTGGGGAACTGTACCAATGGCCGTAGTTACATTTCTGGAAGCAAATAGAATCAACGGAAAGAAAATCATTCCTTTTGTGACACATGAAGGAAGCGGAATAGAAATCATTCTAAAAGACCTCAAGAAAATCTGCCCGAATTCTGAAATTTACGAACCCTTTGAATGCCTTGGAAGCAACGCGTCTTCTGAAAAAGAAAAAATTCAAGAATGGCTGAACAGCTGTCAAAAAAAAGAAGCTTGATTTTTTTTCTTTACAATATCGACTATTTTTGCATGTGCTCATTACGCCATGCATTGGCCCGAACAATAATGTTTTTCTTAAGGCATTCACTATAAAGCCACGGTTCGCAGCTGTGGATGTCTCCTACATTAATAAAATCGCGGTAAGGCTTATATTCTGATCCGCTGTAGCCGCTTACAACAAGAACATGATGTTCCGGGGAAAGCGTAACTGTAATTGTTCCATTTAAAAGAGCCGGAGTATCGTCTGTACACCAATTCACAGGATTGATTGCAATGCAGGAATCTGAAATAACCGGTATTACATATTTTACATCCTTTACAGTGTTGTAGCAGACTGTAACACCAACATCGTCTTCTTTTTGAGCAGGCTGAATATGAGCGCAACCTGCAAGATCCTTAGCAGTAACCTTATAGCCAAGCACGTAGGCCGCTGCAAGCTGAGCATAAGTCTCATCAGTGATATGCTTTAAAAGTTCTACCGTAGCAAGTCCGCCCTGACTGAATCCCGCAATAATGAGCGGCCTGGATTTATCACGCTGACTTTGAAAAAGATCAAAAGCCGTACACACATCGCCCATAGCAAGACGCGCTCGTTTTTGAATAAGCTTTTCGTTCTGTGTAACCCAACCATCAATAGTTATATGGCGGTAATATGGTGAATAAAAACGGTTTCCCGAAGACATATAAGAAGCTACGCGGGAAATTTCTCTTGCCATTCGTTCACGATGAGCCTGATTCCATACGTCCGCATAGTGACATATTTTTCCATTATCAGAAGTCCAGTCTTCTTCCCACGTAGAAACGACATAGAAAACATCTGCACCTGTGCCATCAGAATCACCATCCTGCGTAAACCACATCTGCTTATCAGTGTAATCTGGAGGAGCAGGAATAAACCCCTTTGCATTATCTTTAAGAGAACAGCTGCATGCCGCAAGCGACAGAAGTGCCGTAAAAAACGCTGCTACAGCAACTTGTAGAAATTTCAAGGATTTAATTTGATTCATTTTATATGCCCTCCGTTTTTAAAAGACTCAATTCCATTTAGATTTATATTATAACTTATTCGCCGAAACCGTCTCAAGCAAAATTCTGTCTAAAAATACAATTGTCTCCTCTTTTTGTCCTATCATGAAACATTTTTTACCGATGTGAAGATTTTCAAATTCTTCATTCTGATTAAAAAAATGAAAATCCATTAAAAGGTATTGTCCGAAACGAGCATGAAGAAATTTCAGGGACAGAACAATTAGACGATGATTTATCAGACTATGGAAACCAGCGTATTGATGAATATTACCGCATTGTTTACCGGGTTGCTGAAGAAAATGTGAACAAACATGTTTAATTCTACAATGAAGGATTCTTTATCACACATAAGCAAAACTTACATCCTCATTCATATATCTTTATTCTTTCTATAAAATTCGGTATTCTATTACCCATGAACGAATTACAACTTAAATACGGATGCAACCCAAACCAGAAACCGGCGCGGGTTTTTATGGAAGACGGAAAGGATTTGCCAATTACAGTTTTGAACGGCAAACCTGGATTTATTAATCTTTTGGACGCTTTTAACGGCTACCAGCTTGTAAAAGAACTTACAGAAGCAACTGGACTTCCAGCTGCAACCAGTTTTAAGCATGTAAGCCCAGCAGGTGCCGCAGTTGGAAAACCTTTGAGCGACACTTTGAAACAGATTTATTTTACAGACAACGTGGAACTTACTCCTATGGCTTGTGCTTATGCCCGTGCCCGCGGAGCTGACCGCATGAGTTCTTTTGGTGACTTTATTGCTTTGAGCGGTGAATGTGACGAAGCAACTGCACTTCTTATCAAAAAAGAAGTTTCAGACGGAATCGTT
>JAFOSK010000018.1 GCA_017392945.1 Treponema sp. | reverse complement strand
CAAATCGTTAAAAATAATATATCAGAATTATAAAGATATTATATCATTACAGCCTGAAAAAGTCAAGTAAATAAAAACGGATGATCGTATTGACCATCCGTTGATATTCATATTTCAGCCCGAAATCACATCAGCTTTGCGCCGTTGATCTTTACGCCGGGGCCCATTGTGGAAGCTACTACGCAGCTTCTGATATACTGACCTTTTGCAGCTGAGGGTTTAGCCTTTACGATAGCTCCGAGAAGAGTATCGAAGTTTTCCTGAAGCTTTTCAGTGCCGAAGGAAACTTTACCGATGGGGCAGTGAATGATGTTTGTTTTATCAAGTCTGTATTCGATCTTACCTGCTTTAAGCTCCTGAATTGCCTGAGCAATGTTGGGAGATACGGTGCCGGCTTTCGGGTTAGGCATAAGACCTTTGGGACCGAGTACTTTACCTAGACGTCCTACAACGCCCATCATATCGGGAGTTGCGACAACTACGTCGTAATCGAACCAGTTTTCGTTCTGGATCTTGGAAACGAGTTCCGCACCGCCGACATAGTCAGCGCCTGCGGCTTCTGCTGCCTGAATATTATCGCCTTTTACAAAAGCGAGAATCTTTACTGATTTACCGGTGCCGTTCGGGAGAACGATAGCACCTCTGACCTGCTGGTCTGCATGACGGGAGTCAACGCCGAGACGGACATGAACTTCAACCGTTTCGTCAAATTTTGCCTTTGCCAGCTGGCAAACAAGACCGAGCGCTTCGTCAGAGTCATAAAGTTTTGCTCTGTCAACGAGTTTTGCGCTCTCTGTATATTTCTTTCCTTTTTTCATCTTAATTAATTCCTCCTGTGTGGTTTTTCGGACGATTCATACGATCCTCCCACTTTTTAGGGACCTCAGTCTACGACCTCGACACCCATGCTTCTTGCGGTTCCGGCAATCATCTTTGCAGCTGCCTCAACATCATTTGCGTTAAGGTCGGGAAGTTTCTGCGTTGCAATTTCAGTAAGGCTTTTCTGAGAAAGCTTTCCTACTTTGTCGCGCAGGGGGTTTGCAGCACCCTTAGGAATTCCGGCTGCTTTCTTGATAAGAACAGCTGCAGGCGGAGTCTTAAGGATAAATGTGTACGATTTGTCCTGATAGACAGTGATGACAACAGGGATGATAAGTCCCTTTTCCATGCTCTTTGTGCGGTCATTGAATTCCTGTACGAACTTAGGTGCAGAAACTCCGTGAGGTCCAAGAGCAGGTCCGATTGGCGGTGCCGGTGTCGCGCTTCCTGCAGGGCACTGCAGTTTGATGACAGCCGTAACCTTCTTTGTGGCCATAATGTATCTCCTTACGTTGGTGTGGATAAAGGTAATTGCAGATGCGTTTCCTTTTCCTAGCGAAGTACCGGGGTCCAACGGACATGTACCTCTCCCAAAATAAAGTCAGGCAAAAGCCTGTCTTTTATCAAATAACAAGAATGGTAGAACTTAGACTTTTTCTACCTGAAGCAGATCAACTTCAACCGGTGTTTCGCGGCCAAAGATCTGAACATTAATGCGCAGTTTATTGCGTTCTGAGTTAACTTCTTCAACAGTACCAGTGTAAGATGCAAGCGGTCCGTCAGTAATTTTAACCTGATCACCAACATCAAAGCTCTGTTTAATATGTACTGATTTCTCACCCTTAAGTTCACCAGCGGCAAACAGAAGTTTTTTTGCTTCATCTGTACTGATGGGGCGCGGACGGTCAGAAGGATTTGTTCCTACAAAACCAGTTACACCCTGAATACGGCGAATTGCAGAACAGGTAGGTTTCCATCCCAGCTGAGGCAAATCCATTTCAAGCATGATGTATCCGGGAAGAATCTTGCTGGTGCGAGAATGCTTTTTACCATTACGAATTTCTACAACTTCTTCGGTAGGAACTTTTACATCGGTTACGATAGCAGAATCAATATCGCCTGCATCAAGCAGTTTGTGCAATGTGCGTTCAATTTTTGCTTCATATCCGGTGTACGTATGAAGGATGTACCAGTTCTTTGCCATGGAACACTCCGTTTCTAGAAAATAAAGCGAAGACCAGTGGTAAATGCCCAGTCAAGAAGACCTAAAACTGCAGCAGCCACCAATGTTGAAACGAGAACGACTCCTACTGAGGAAAGAACATGAGAACGTGAAGGCCACACTACTTTGCGGAGCTCTGCAACACATTCTTTACAAAACTGAAAAAACTTCATCTTTTTATCCTCAAACCAAAAGGTACAGGCCAGGCAGGACTCGAACCCGCGACAACCGGTTTTGGAGACCGGGACTCTACCAGCTGAGCTACTGACCTAAGTTAGATGGTAGCTCTAAAACTTCGTTTTAGAGCTACCATCTAACTTGACAAGAATTTTCCTTCGGAAAATTCTTGCACATCTCATTCCATAAAAGCTGCATTTTAGAGCAACTTTCTAACTTGACGAGAATTTTCTTCAAAAAATTCTCGCATATATCTTTTACTAAGACATTGTCTTAGGGCATTCACCTAACTTGACGAGATTTTTTCTTCGAAAAATTCTCGCAT
>JAFOSK010000017.1 GCA_017392945.1 Treponema sp. | reverse complement strand
GGAGAGACGAAATGTTGGCGATTGGTTTCGGCAACCTTCGGTGCGACAGGCTCAATCACCGGGGAGAGACGAAATGTTGGCGATTGGTTTCGGCAACCTTCGGTGCGACAGGCTCAAGTCGTATGCTGCGCGTACTTACCGAGTTTTCTGAAGGTTCGACACTGCTTTCGAAAGAAACTAAGTGAAGGACTAAAATAGACAAGTAATAAATGTATGGTGGCCATAGTGGAGAGGCAATACCCGTTCCCATACCGAACACGGAAGTCAAGCTCTCTAACGCCGATGATACTGCCTTTCGGGGTGGGAAAGTAGGTAGCTGCCAGACTTTTTTATTTAAATGCGTTTTCTGCTTTTCAAATTTATTGTTTCTGAAAATACGATTTTATTTGCTTAGTGGCAGCTACCTACGGCGTGACGGCTAGCCATCACGAGCCTGTTTTAAAGGAAAATCCTAAAAATCCGCTGAGCGCAGATTTTTTTAACAGATTTGCTATTTTAGGCAAGCTGTCAGTTTTTTTGCATACATTTCATTTGGGGGCTGGAGGGGCCGGCCCCGGCATGGAGGGGGCGCGGAGCGCGTGCGAACGTAGGTGAGCACCGACCGTGAGGGCAGCCCCGGAACGCCGGTTGCGGATGAACTGGCCTGGGAAGATAGAGAAAAAAAGAAGGATGCGGTTGTAGGCGGTTTGTGATATAATGAGGATATGCTGAATTCATTTTTTAGTGAAAGAACTGATGAAAAAAATTTGAAGTGGGAAAAGTCTGTTGCCCGTGAGATTCCGATTTACGGCAGAAATGAGATCCGGTCGGATTTTGAAAGAGATTACACGAGGATTTTGCATTGTCAGGCTTACAGAAGGCTTAAGCACAAGACCCAAGTTTTTTATGCACCTCATAATGATCATGTTTGTACGAGAATGGAGCATGTTATGCATGTTGCCAGTGTTGCGGTTACTATCTGTAAGTATTTGGGATTGAATGAGCAACTGGCGAATGCAATTGCTCTAGGGCATGATATCGGGCATGCTCCGTTTGGGCATCATGGTGAAGACTGTTTGAATTCGCTGATGGAGCAGAAAGAGGGTGCGGGTGCGCCTAAGAAATTTTGGCATGAACGTAACAGTCTTTTTTTTGCGGACTATATTGAAACTTTGCCGGATCCTGAAGGAATTGCTCAACCTTTGAATTTGACTTATGCAGTGCGGGACGGGCTTATATGTCATTGTGGGGAAATTGACCAGCAGGGAATAAGACCTCGCGAAGATGCCATTGATTTGTATTCTATTAAGAGGCCTGGCTTGATTCAGCCGTTTACATGGGAAGGCTGTGTTGTTAAGGTTGCTGATAAAATTGCTTATTTAGGACGTGATATTGAGGATGCAAGGCAGTATCACATTTTGGATATGGGTGCATACAGGCATATGCGCGAGATTGTTGCTTCTACTTTGAATTCCAAGGGGAGCAATGCGTTTAGGAGCGGCAAGGCTGTTAATACTACGGTTCTGATTAATGATTTGATTGTGGATTTATGTGAGCAGAGTTCGCCAGAAAAGGGGCTTTGTTTTAGCGATGAATATTTTAAGTTTATTCTTGAATTGAAAAAATTTAATTTTGCACATATTTATAACCACTGGCGGTTGATTGAATTTTCTAAGTATGCGGATAACTGTATTGAAACAATTTACAGGACTTTGATGCGTTTTTATGAATATGCAAGGAATGGGCGTATGGCGCAGGCGCTGAGGTATTATCCTGTTTTGGCGAAGAATTTTGAGGAATGGCTTTTGAAGTATACCCGCTATGTTCCTGTTTTATGGAAGAAAGATGTTGATAAGAAGCGGCTTCTGCATATTAATACTGTGAATATTTTTGATCTGGACGATATTGAGTCTTATGAAAAATGTGTTGTTGAGTATATTTCTGGGATGACGGATGTTTTTGCGATTAGTATTTATGAGGAAATTATTTCTTTTTAGGTAAAATAACTTACGTGAAATAAAAAGAGCCGCCGGAAAAAAAGGAGGAAACCGGCGGCTCCGAGATAAGTCTATATTTATTAATCGCTTCCATACATAACAACATTATTACAGAAAGTTAGTTACAAAAAAAAATAAAAAAAATCAAATCTTTTATATAAGAAATTTATGCCTTGACTGTTTAAAAAGAATAATGATAGAATAGCAAAGTAAATGACAAAAATTAAAAAAATGTCATTTTAAGAAAATATTTTGAGGTTTAATCATGTCTAAGAAATTTGCTTTTTTATTCCCTGGTCAGGGTGCTCAGGAACCTGGAATGTTGAAAGATATTTGTGAAGCATTCCCAGAAGCTCGCGCTGTAGTAGACGAAGTTTCTAAAATCACTGGCGTTGATATGCCAAAGTTAATGTGGGAATCAGAAAAGGAAGTTCTTAGCCGTTCAGATAACAGCCAGCTTGCAATCACAACTGCTTCTTTGGCTACTATGAAGGTTTTGGAATCTAAAGGAATCACTCCAAGTGCTTCTATGGGATTCAGTCTTGGTGAATTCCCTGCTTTGTATGCTGCAGGCGTTTTGAGCTTTGAAGATGTAATCAAGGTTGTTCAGAAGCGCGGTCAGATTATGCAGAAGGTTTGCGAAGAAATTGCTGCTGCAAACGAAGGTCATGCTCCTGGAATGACAGCTGTAATCGGTCTTAGCCAGGATCAGGTAAAAGATCTTTGTTCTGGAATTAAAGATGCATACGCTGCTAACTTGAACTCAAGTGTTCAGACTGTAGTAAGTGGTACTTTTGATGCCCTTACAGAACTTGAAGCAAAGGCAAAAGAAGCCGGTGCCCGCCGTGCTCTTCGTCTTGCTGTTGCAGGTCCTTTCCATTCTCCATTGATGCAGAAGGCTGCTGATGAATTTGAAAAAGCAATCGCTGATGTTAAATTCAACGATCCAAAAATTGAAATGTTCAGCAATGTAACTGGTGCAAAGGCTACAAGCGGTGAAGAAATCAAGAAGAATGCAGTTCTTCACCTTACAAATCCAGTTCGATGGACAGACGAAGAAGCTGTTCTTGGTTCTATCTTGAACGAAGACTGGCAGGTTCTTGAAGTAGGACCTGGAAAAGTATTGAGCGGACTCTGGGCAAAAACAGAACTTGGCGAAACATACAAGGTGCCTTCTATTAATACTGTTGAAACTGTAAACGAAGTACAGGCTTAAATATTTATGAAAAGTCTCACTTAAAATAGTGGGACGCAGGGAAAAGAAATTAAGGGGGCACCTGCGAACGTAGCGGCACCGAAGGTGCATTCGCGTAGTGAATAGCAGGGGGATACCTTGATTTTTTTCCCGTCGCTGGGACCCGATATTTTAAGTGAGCCCTGGAAACTAATAATTTAAGGATGAAATATGTTAAAAGGAAAAAAAGCGCTTGTTACCGGTTCTAGTCGTGGAATTGGGCGCAAAATTGTTGAAACATATCTGGCTAATGGGGCTGAGGTTTGGGGACTTTGTTCTAAGCCTAGTGCTGCTAAAGAAGAACTTGAAGCATTTGCTAAGGAAAATGGAACTGTTTTTCATGAAATCTGTGCAAATGTTGGGGATGCAGCTCAGCTTTCTGAAGTTGTAAAGGCTGCTTTGGCTGAAGCTGGTAACTTTGATATTCTTGTAAATAATGCGGGTATTACCCGTGATGGTCTTAGCTTCCGCATGAAGATGGAAGACTGGCAGAATGTTTTGAACGTAAACCTCACCGGAACTTTTGTTGTGACTCAGATTGTTTCTAACGCAATGCTTAAGGCTCGTTCTGGTTCAATTATCAACATGAGTTCAATTGTTGGTGTTCACGGTCAGGGTGGCCAGGTAAACTATGCTGCTAGTAAGGGCGGTTTGATTGCCTACAGCAAATCTTTGGCAAAAGAAGTTGGTGCCCGCGGTATACGTGTAAACTGCATTGCTCCTGGTTTTATTGAAACAGACATGACTGCTGTTTTGAACGAAGATCTTAAAAAGAGCATGATTGATTCTGTGCCATTGAAACGAGGCGGAAAACCAGAAGACATCGCCAACGCAGCACTGTTCCTTGCCAGCGACTTGAGTAGTTATATTACAGGTCAGGTGCTTGGCGTTGATGGAGGAATGGGAGCCTAAAATCGAAAATCCGTTAAAAAAAATTGTACGACAGTGCAATTTTTTAGGATTATCGAGAAAACGGCTCGCTCCGAGACTTGCGAGGAGCGTGGGCAGAAATGCCTAATAGAGCAGTTACATTATTGGGCAAGTGATGGGTGTTGATTGCTAGAATCGAAGAACCGTTAAAAAAAAGGCTGCGACAGCGGGCTTTTTTAGGTTCATCGAGTGAAGGCAGGGGCCGAGATTTATCGAGGAGCGTGGGGAGCTAGTTTTTGCTGGTTTCGACCCTTCGAGAACCTCAGGGATCGAAGCCCCAGCCACCGCGGACGGGCTCAGGGACCGGAGGCTCAACCACCGCAGCGTGAGTTGCTGGTTCATGGGGGGGGGCGACCCTTCGAGAGCCTCAGGGACCGAAGCCTCAGCCACCGTGGACGGGCTTAGGGAACGAAAAGTCAACCACCGCAGCGTGAGTTGCTGGTTCATGGTGGTT
>JAFOSK010000016.1 GCA_017392945.1 Treponema sp. | reverse complement strand
TAGAAATCATTATGTTTCCGCAATATCATCAGATGTAGCTAAAAGTCTCCGTAATTTTGCATTGTCAAATGATGAGAAAAAAATTGCACTTGCATTTGATTACATTTATCGAAACTATACAATCTTAAATTCAATTATTGAACATCTAAATTATGTTGTACTTATTGGAAGATTTGACAATGATTGGGAATTCTCAGAAAACAAACTGCGAGTGAATTATAAATTTGCAATGGAACAACATTTTTGGGATGAAACTTTTTTGATACCTGAAAATATTGAGGATGATAAATATTTATTAAAAATAGTTGATTATGAAAAATCTAAATACCTTCCATTTCAAAATATCAGTTATAAATTTAGGCAAGAACAGGGGGGCGGTGGCAAGAATATAAAACAAGTTTTTCTGACACGTTTACAAGAACATGCTTTTGTATTATCTATTTTAGATACTGATAAAAAATCTCCTAGCGATGTTTATGGAGCAACGGCGAAATGCTTTGAAGATGATAGTGTTATACATCAATATAAGGATATATTTTATTATATTCCTAATATTCATGAAATTGAGAATCTTTTCTCAAGTGATGGTTTTATGATGCTTTCATCTTATAATGGGAATACAAGAAATAAAATAAAAGAAATAGAAAATAAATCAGTTTCAGAAGCTGATGTTTTTCGTGCATTTTTAGATGTAAAGAACGGATATACATATAAAAAAATACATGAAACTGACTATTTAAAAAAGCTCTTTGAAGCAGATATCTCAACTGTGACTTGCTCTAAAGGAACTTGTCCATGTGATAAGTCTTGT
This sequence comes from Treponema sp., assembly GCA_017392945.1. Taxonomy (GTDB): domain Bacteria; phylum Spirochaetota; class Spirochaetia; order Treponematales; family Treponemataceae; genus Treponema_D. The sequence goes on along the minus strand of JAFOSK010000016.1, from coordinate 30,786 downwards.
GAGAGAATAATCTTACAGGGTATTAAAAAATATTTATCAGATATTTTCTCTAATCAGGGTTTTGAATCGACTTTCGAATCTTCTGTAGATATGCTTATTCCTTCAATAAAAGAGGAATGGGAACAAATTTTTAAGATATTTATAACAACTTGCTGTTGTAATTCTGACAAAATTACTGGAGTGAATTAACTATATCCGGAAAACACACCGTACACGATTAAGGAGAATCAACATGACCGAATACAATTTTTACTGCGATGAAAGCTGTCATTTGGAGCATGACAATAGTAATGTTATGGTTCTGGGTGCCGTATGGTGTCCAAAAGAAAAGAGGCATGAAATAAATGAGCGTATAAAAGAAATAAAAGCTCGTAATGGTATTCAGCCGAATGCAGAATTAAAATGGACAAAGGTTTCTCCTGTTAAAAAGCAAGTCTATGAAGATTTAATCAATTATTTCTTTGATGAAAAAGATTTGCATTTTAGAGGCTTATTGATTCCGCACAAAGATGAATTAAAGCATCTGGAATTTAATCAGACTCATGATGAATGGTATTACAAGATGTATTTTAGTATGCTTAAGGCAATGCTTTTACCTACGGAAAAATATAATATTTTTATTGATATTAAAGATACACATTCATCTCAAAAAGCGCAAAAACTTCAGGAAGTGATAAGAAATTCAATCTATGATTTTTCAAAAAGCATTATAAAACAGGTAAAGCCAATCCGCTCAGATGAAGTTCAGATTATGCAGATTACCGATGTGTTGATTGGCGCTTTTGGATATAAGAATCGTCAATTTCCAGAAGGGGAAAAGCGTAGTCAGACAAAAGCGGAATTAATTCAATTAATTCAAAAACGTTCTGGATATTCTTTAGAACGATCAACTTTGCTGCGTGAAGACAAATGTAATCTTTTTGTATGGAAGGCAAGAACGAATGGATAAAAGTACCTGTTGGTTGCCGCCTCTTAATCCCTACGATTTTGAGCAGGATTACAAAGATTATGAAGCTTCTCTGTATCAAAAATATAAAGCCGATTTTATAACAACTCATCCACAGTTTGAAGGTAAGATAGTCAAAGTAAGATTTCTTCCTATAATTGACGGTTATGAAGAATCGTTCATTCATTTTACTTGTAAGAATTATGAGAATGTTGAAAACCGCGAGCCTGATTTTAAGCGTTGCGAACGCTTGCATTGGATAAGAAAAGTTATAGAAAATTATTTATGTAAAGGAAATTGTTCTGAGCCAGATTGTGAAGGTATAAAAATCTGGGAAGAACCATGGAAAATGTATAAGCGTGTTCATTTTCTGTTTGAAGAAGAACGCTATCTTGTTATTATTGAAAAGAGGGAGAAATACAATTTACTGATTACGGCTTATTATCTGGAATATGTCAATGCTTTGAAAAAACAGCTAAAGCGCTATAAACAATATAAAACGGTTTAAAAAAGCAAAAGACGCTTCGGCAAGCGGAACGTCTTCAGAAACTCCTTCTACAACTAGTAGATGAGATGCTTCAAATATAACATTTTGATTCAAAAAGTCAAGATATTTATTTTTGAGGATGATTTTAAGGGAGAAATAGAACCATGTCCGAAAAATTCAGCGTACACAACTATACAGTCGAACAAATCTTAAACTTTATAAAATCAAATGAGATTCTTTCGTTTAAGGAAAGATTTGTTTCATCTATTAATAATTTCTTTTTGATCGAAGATGAAAAGTCTGCACTTATTGAACTTATGACAGAGCGATTTAAAAGAGTGGGGGGATAAAATAGAAAATGAATATCACAGCTCATTATCATCTTCCGGGTCTCTTTGAGTTTTATGAGTTCTACAAGCTGTTTCTTCCTTTGTGGCATACACACCGCGACTGGTTTTACGAATGGTGCGATATCGGCTCAATTTATGGAGCTCCGATGGATTGTATTTGGGGTGGGGGAAGAACCGGTTTCGGAGAAGCGGATGCTTCGGATGTCTTTGTACTTATGAAGGAGTATAGAATCTCTGCCCGCTTAACTTTCAGTAATTCGCTTTTGAAGAAAGAACATCTTGCGGATAAGAAATGCAATGACCTTTGCACAAAATTCTCCAACTTGGATGAGCCTGCGCTTTCTGAGTCAGATCGAAGTCACAGAAATTCTGTCCGTAACGGAGTAATTGTGCATTCCGATCTTCTTTCTGATTACCTGCGTCAAAACTACCCTAAACTTTATCTTGTTTCTTCAACAACCAAAGTTCTTACAGATTTTGCTGATTTCAAAGAAGAATTAAATCGGCCAGAGTTTGAATACGTTGTGCCGGATTTTCGCCTGAATAAAGATTTTGCCCGTCTTTCTGCCCTTACACAAATGCAAAAAGACAAGGTAGAATTTCTTTGCAACGAATGCTGTGATTTTACCTGTAAAAACCGCAGGCGCTGTTACGAAAATGTTAGTCATAAGAATCTTGGCGTAGATGTTCCCGATCATAAATGCTCTTCAGAGGATGCTGCCGGGGGCTACCGTTTTTCTCTTGCAATGAAAAATCCGGGTTTTATAGGCATTCAGGATATTCTGAATACATACCTGCCGATAGGTTTTACAAACTTCAAGATTGAAGGGCGTGGACTTGGAAGCGCCATTGTGCTAGAATTTCTTCTATATTACATGACAAAGCCAGAGTATCAGCTTGAAGTCCGCGAGGCAATTTACCTGGATTCTATGTTGGATTTGTTTTAAGGTAAAAAAATAACGAAAATATTAACTGACAGGGTGAAATTATGATTCAGATTTTTGGAACTTTGAAAAACTTTGATGTAAAAACTGCGCAGAGATGGTTTGCAGAACGCCGCATTCCGGTTCAGTTTGTAGATCTGAAAGAAAAAGAAATGAGCCGTGGTGAGTTTGACAGCGTTGTGGATTCTATTGCCCGCAAAACCGGTAGCAGAGCAGATGCAATTGAAGAAATGACCGATAAAAAGTCCAGGGATTACGCAAGTATTGCATATCTAGATGACAGTGAAAAAGCCGAAAAGCTTTTTGAAAATCAGCTCAAATTGCTGAAGCAGCCGGTATGCAGAAATGGAAAGAATACGGCAACAGTAGGACTTGATCAGAGAACTTGGGAAGGGTGGAAATAAAATAATAAATGCAATGGCGGTAAAAGGATAAATGTAGAAGACTCAGAACAAGCCGCGCTGTAATTTGGGACTTTTCAAAAGATATTATACCGTTGTATTTTATGATATAATTCTTTTATGCAGATTGACCAGCTGTTTGAGTTAGTTTATGTCCTCATCGAAAAAAAACGTGTAACGGCAAAAGATATGGCTTCACGCTTTGGGGTTTCTACACGTACAATTTATCGCTGGCTTGATGCTCTGTCGCTTGCAGGAATTCCTGTCTTTGCGCTTAAAGGACGAGGCGGTGGTATTGCAATTTCTGAAAATTATACGCTTGATAAAACTGTTCTTTCCGAAGAAGAAAAACAGGAAATCGTTTCTGCTGTAAAAGCATTTCGCTCGCTGAGCGGTATTTCAGACTCAGAGGTCAGACATTCAGCTACATGCGGCCTTCCTGATACAAAGTCCGCATACTGCACGTTTCTTTCGCCTGAAAAAATTTCCCGTCTGTCAGATCAGGATACTGACTGGCTGCAGGTCGATTTTGCGCCGTGGACTCCTGAAGGACAGGGAGTGCGCACTCTTTTCTCACTTCTGCGCGATTCAATTCTGAAAAAACGACAGCTCGAATTCGACTATTTTTCTGGTAGCGGAAAATTAGAACACCGGACAGTTCATCCGTGGAAACTTGTTTATCGCGGACAGGCCTGGTATCTTTTCGGCTGGTGTACGCTGAGAGAATCTGCCCGGTATTTTAAACTCAGCCGCATACAGAATGCAGTTCAAACTCTGCGAACCGCAGAAGTAACAATGAACTCCTGCATTTCAAAACTTTCTGATTCAACTTCCTGTCAGAATGGTGAAACATCTCCGCATAAATATGCTTTTATTCAGGTGAAAGCTGAAGTTTCGCCCAAAACAGCATTCTATTTTCTGGATACATTTGCTTGCTCCGTTCTTGAACATAATCCTGACGGAACTTTTACTGCAACATTCAACGCTCCTGATGAACCATGGCTTCCTGGATGCCTTTTGAGTTTTGGAACCGGAGTAAAAATTCTCGCTCCTCATGAACTTGCTTTAAAAGTTGCTCAAATGGCAAAAGAAGTCGCAGAATTATATATATAGCCTGGATTTTGACTTCTAAAAATCAAAGAAAATCTAATATGACACTCAGTTGTTTTATTTCAGCGTTGAAATATTGTCATAAAAAAGGCTATATACATAAGTCAGTTGTAAAAAATTGAATTCTAAAACCCGGATTTTTCAGGTTTTTAGAATACAGTTTTTTATGACATTTGAATCGATACCACAATATTTATGATTTTTGTGTGGTTTCGATTATAAAGCCGCTTGAATTCGAAATTCAAAGCTTTGTGTACAACAATATTTCTGCCCTGACTGTCTACACGGGAAGACCGTACATTTGCATCGAGACTTTGAATAGGATTCATCTTCTCAATTACGCTTTCTTTAAATTCCGGATTATAAAGCCGCTCTAGATAATCTTTTAAGAGCATTGTCTTGTCTCTGGAAAGTGTTCGTGCCATCAGCAGCAGAAAATTATATTTTTCTGGATTAGGGCAGTTTAAAAGTTTTGGTGTTATTGCCGAATACTGAGGAAGAATGTTCCATTCATCGTCCAGAATAAACATTCCGTACTTAATATCCTTCATAAAGGCGCTCAGACTTTCTATTTCCATGGATGTACTTTCCAATTTATCCATAACTTTATTATAAAGAGAAGAAATCTGTCCGATTTCAGTAAACGGTTCTTCTTTTAGCCGGATTGAAAGATCTCCTGTTCTTGCTTGTTCTGTCATCCTGTCGTAAAGGTCAAAGATTTCTGTAGAAGCTCCATGTTCCGCAACATTCAGTCCGCTGTCTTCGTCCGCAGAAGAAACACGAAGCGGTTTGATTTTATTTAGAATGTAAAGGGCAATAAATGCAATTCCAAAAGCCCAGATCCCGCAGGTTACAACTCCAATAAGCTGAGCAATAAATTGGCTGCCAAAAATAGGATCTGTGCCAAGTTGTTCCTTCTGCCCGAATATTCCGACTGCAAGAGTTCCCCAGATACCTGCTGCAAGATGAACAGGAATTGCTCCAACGGCGTCATCCAACTTTAGTTTTTCAAGAATATTTGTAGCTGCAAGCATTACAATGCCGCCGATTATGCCGATTATGGCTGCCGCTCCCGGAGTTACACAGTGGCAGCCTGCTGTAATTGCAACCAGGCCGGCAAGAGTTCCGTTTATCACAAAGTTTACGTTCGGAAGCCTTGTAACGGCCCAACCTAAAAATAATGAAGAAAGCATTCCGGTTGCAGAACTGATACAGGTATTCATTAAAATCTGAGGAACTCGTGACGTAAAGGCCAGATCAGAACCACCGTTAAATCCAAGCCATCCGAACCACAGAATAAATACTCCTGCAACAGTCATCGGGATGTTGCAGCCCTGAATTTCACGGGATTCAGTTTTACCCGTTGTTTTGTCCGTGGTAAAACGGCCTTTGCGGGCACCAAGGATGATAATTCCTGCAAGACCTACATAACCGCCGACAGAATGAACTACAGTAGAACCTGCAAAATCTACAAACCCAATTTTATTAAGCCATCCTGCAGAATCTGCTATACATGAAGGCTGAATACCGTTCCATGCCCAGTGTCCGAAAACCGGATAGATTACAGCTGAAATAATAATGGTAGAAAGAATGTATGATGAATATTTCATTCTTTCTGCAACAGCACCAGAAACAATAGTAGCACTGGTAGAACAGAACATGGCCTCAAAAAAAAGAAAATTACACAGGTCAAAAGAGATATTTTTCAATCCTCCTGGTAAAAAATGGGTTATACCAATTATTCCTCCCTTTGAAAGGCCAAACATAAGTCCAAATCCAAAAAGCCAGTAAACAAATAATGATATTCCGATATCAGTAAGATTTTTAATGGCAACATTTATGCTATTTTTCTCCCTTGTAAGACCAGATTCAACCATCTGAAATCCCGGTTGCATAAAGAATACAAGAGAACCGCAAACAGCGACCCATACTGCATCAATTAACCCGTTCATATTTAATCACTCCTTTTTTTAAATTTATTGATCAGATGCAAAAAAAAAGGCGCAGAATCATCATGATTCCGCGCCTTTGCGTCATTTACAGTTGTGTTATAGCATTTTTTATTTTGATGGTCAAGAAAAGATGTTTTCAACTAAATATAATCGAGTATTACGGGGATTTGAACATGATTTTCTAGCATATCTTTGTTCTTTTGTGCTATGCTAGTTGTGAAAATTGAGACTAACAGAATTAATAATAATTTAAAATCTTCAAATTTACGAAAACTTTGCTGAAAATCAGTTAATCAATGTAGAATAGGGGTACATATGAAGAAAAGCATACTATTTTTTTCAATTTTTATTTTCTCATACGGAATTTTTGCACTGCCATCCGTAAAAACTGGAGACCCGCAGATTGATAGTCTTGTTGTTTTAGCGCAGAACGAAGTCCAGAAAAACATACGTTCAGATGGAACTTTCTGTGCTGGTGCAAAATGGCCTACAGCTTGGACCCGGGATATGTCATATTCAATAGATCTCAGTCTGTCTTTTCTATTTCCCGAAGCCGTAGAAAAATCTCTGGCAAGCCGGATCGAAAACGGTATGATTCTTCAGGATACCGGAAGCGGCGGAAGCTGGCCTGTAAGTACAGACAGAATTACCTGGATTACAGCAGCCTATGATTATGCCCTTTACAAGCAGTCCCCTGAATACTTTGAAAAAGTGTATTACGTTGCAAAAAAAACGCTTACAAAAGATTACAACGTGAATTTTGACGGCCAGAATGGTCTTTTCCGAGGAGAATCCAGTTTTTTGGACTGGCGCGAACAGACCTATCCTAGATGGGCGGCAAACGAATATATTGCTGAAAGTTATGCGCTTGGAACAAACATGATGTATTATTCAGCCTTGAAAAAAACAGCGGCCCTATCTAAAAAAACAGGAAAACCGGCAGAAGAAAACGAACTGTGGGAAAGCAGGGCAGAATCGCTGAAACAGGCAATACTTAAAAATTTCTGGCTACCAGAAAAAAAATATTTTGCATCAATTCTATTAAAAGATATTGATATATATTCATATCATGGCTATGAAACTTTAGGGGAATCTCTTGGCGTTCTGCTTGGTGTTGCGCCGAAAGACAGCTATAAAAATGTCCTTGGTGCTGTAAAACCACAGGATTACGGCCTGAGCGTTGTTGCTCCGCAATTGGCGGGAATTCCTTCTTATCACAATGATGCTGTATGGCCGTTTGTTCAGGGGTACCGCGGTCTTGCCTGTAAAAAGGCTGCTGATGCATTCAATGCAGAAAAAGAATTTATTTCAATGATTCAGGCGGCAAAAAAATTCGGTACTTTCAAGGAAAATTATGTTGCGTCTTCATTCAGTCCGGATACGCAGACAAATTCAGACCGGCAGCTGTGGTCTGATGCAGGTTTTCTAGCATATATTTACAGAATTCTATTTGGACTGGATTTTACAGAAACTGGGATTGCTGTAAAGCCATTTGTTTTTTCTTCGCTTAAGGACGGAATTGAACTAAAGAATCTTACTTTTGCAGGGAACACCATTTCAATTCAGATAAAGGGAAGCGGCGACTCTGTTGCAAAATACCTGTTGAATGGAAAGAATGTTGCTTCAGACTATGTGATTCCTTATTCTAAAGCTGGAATTTATAACGTTCAGATTGAACTTGAAGAATCGGATGATTTTAAATCGTCTTATAGAACTGAAAATCAGGTAAAACCATGGTTTAACGCAGATACAGTAGCCCCTGTCATTCCAAATGTAAGGGTTGATGCGGACGGGAAAACTACAGAGGTCAGCTATAAGCCAAAGAATAACGGTGGCTGGAAAATTATAACGGACGGAACCGAGAAAACTGGGCAAGAAAATAAGGTTCTTTTAAAGCCAGCAGGTACAATAATCGTCACAAAGGCTTTTGCCCTTACAGAAGACAAAAATCCAGATATTCCGCTTTTTCCGTCCAAGTCGGTCAGAGGTGAAAATACCAAAAATACTGTTTTTTATGAAGCTGAAAAGGCGGAATACAATGGGGGAGTGGTCTGCTATGATGAAACCGATGTTCCTGTAACAGCAAAAATAAGCGAAGAACTTCAGAAAACAGAGGCGAATACAGGTTCATTTATAAAGGAATTCGGAAAAACTGATGGCGAATATATTGAATTCACTCTGAAAATCAAAAAACCAGGTGATTATGCCGTAGATTTTAGGTTTAAGAACGGTCATGGACCTGTGAATACTGGTGAGAAATGTGCTGTTCTTGCAATTTCTGCAGACGGAAAACTTATTCGCAGGCTTGCTTTCCCTCAGCAGGGATCATGGTCAACATGGAGTTTTACTGCTCCTACTGTAATCCATCTGGAAAAAGGAACGCACAAAATCCGTCTTTTTACAGACGAATGGAGTTGCACCCAGCACGAGGTTTTTAATTATGTTCATCTTGATTTAATGCGTACTGCGCATATCAGATAATCATTTAAATATTTTCACGCACTTTCTAGCTTTTATGAATGCACGTTCAGGCGGTTCATTCTTATTTTTTGTTCCAGAAAGTGCGATTTTTGTACAGATTCTGAATCCTGAACTTCTTAGTATTTCGATTATAGCGTGCTCTGCACCGCTGGTCTGACGTGCCAGCAAGTTGAACGGAAAGGGGGTTGTGCACGCTGTAATTATGACAGCTTTTTTACCCTTGTGTAGTGGAATAGGAATTCCATATTTAGATTCTCCCATCATAACACCGACCATACGGTCAAAAAGGCATTTAAGCTGCCCGTTCATGTTTCCCCAATAAACCGGAGTTCCGACTATCAGTCCATCGCATTTCTTTATTAATTCTGCAATCTTATGGCCATTGTCTTCCGGCAGAACGCACTTTCCTCTTGATCGGCATGTCATGCAGCCTGTACATGGCTTTACAGCAATAGCATTTGCATCTATAAATTCAATAGAATTACCGTTATCTAAAAGTTCTTTTTCTGCAGCATGAAGAAGCTTTGAAACTTTTCCGTTTTTTCTAGGACTTCCGTTCAGTATTAAGATATTCATATTTTTTTCCTAAAATCTGTGCGTCCGCTTAGTGCTATGCGCTTGAAGTACCATTCGCTTCCTGTAGTTGTAGTTCTCATAAAAAGCTCATCTTCAATTTTGTCCCGTTCTATATCAAAGCTCCGGCGTGTTGAAAAACAAAACAGACATAAAAGTTCGTTCTTTTTCCCAAAATTGAATTGCGGTATAGGATTGATTGAATGTGTTACAAAATCGCCGTCATAAGAATCATCAAATATTCCGTAATCATTACCGCTAAAATGATTGCCGCCAGTTTCCTGCTCTGTCTTTGGATAATATGCAAAATCCGTTGTCAGGCTCATAGAAAGCAGGGAACCGTTTTTGTTTTCCTGTGCAAAAAGTTGAATTGAGCATAATGCCATATAAACAAATAGAGTTTTTTTTATCGTTGTGGTTTTCATTTGTTAAATCACTTCTAAAAATAACCGTGTTACATTAACGCTGTTCTACAACAAAGCTTATATCAGTGCTTTTTACTATGTTCATCGCTGTAGTAAGTCCCTCTGTGTTTTTATGAATCAATCCGTCTTTTCCGTCAACTGAGCCGGTTCCAGAGAATGTAAGCTTTACTTCTCCTTCTGCATTTTCAGGGAGCAAGGCTTCATATATTACAGAAGGTTGTCCGTTATCAATTGAATTATTTTTTGTATAAAAGTCGTTATAGTCAAAACTAGTGTTGAATTCAGCCTTTATTATACAGCTTTTATCTGTGATTTCTGCATTAAAGACTATTCCGCCTTTCGGTGTTGCTCTGGTTACGGCATCGATTTTTAGAGCGGCATCCGTTTTATTTTTCGCCTTTGATTTTGTTACTTCGTGCTTAGAAGAATTGTACCAGACAGGCAGGCTTTCCGGTCGTCCTTCTTTAGGGCAGAATATCCATGTCCTTTTGCTAGCCTTGCGTGTAACGTAAAGCGTCTGAAGATAATTTCCATCAGTATCTTCCAGCCAGATTGAAAATTGAGCTCCGTGTACGGCTTTCCAATTTTTCCCGGCACCAACAGATATCGTAATGTCTCTTGCACTTGTTGAACTTACAGCGATTACTGCCAGAATAAAAAATAAACTGATTCTTTTCATATATTCTCCATATTTCAGTCGTTCTTGTCGTTTATAAATATTGATTTCATCCAGATTTTTATGAATCTGTCGGTAAATTCTTTTCCATCTTCCCAATATTCGGGTTCGCTTTTTTTAAGAATAATTGATTCGATGCAGCCCCATAGACCTGAAATCAGGATTCCTATATCCAGCCTTGGATTTTCTGAGCGGGCTTCGCCCTGGGCAACGGCTTTTCTTAATAGATCTTCGCCTGTACGGTTGCAGACATAATATTGTTCAATAATTTCTTGCGTGGCATCATCGGCTGATTTTATTCCCTCCATAACAAGGAGCGAAAGTCGGGGATTTTCAAAGCACCAGTCACGGAATGACTTGATTGCATTTTTAATCTGTTTCTTGATCGTATTTCCGTTTTTTGCAGCCTCTTTTATTCTGTCATTCAGCTTATAAAGACAATCCAGGGAAATTGCCTGGAACAGTTTGTCCTTGTCTTTATAGTAGTGATAGATGGAAGTTGCCGTTATTCCGCAGTTTTCTGCAATGTCTCGCATTCCGATCTCTTCGGGATTTTTTTTCATTAAAAGTTCTAACGTCCGCTGTTTTATAAGCGGCATAATTTCCACATTTGCTTTTCTCATTACTTATCCTTGTTAAAATAACAAAGATAATTTAACACTGTTATATTATAATGTCAACAGTTTTTCATTTCTGATCTTTTAAATACTATTAAAATAATTGACGGGAAGTAGGAAAGTGCTTGCAAAAACATTCTGTTGTACTGCTGCGTGAGCGGCAAGTTTTATAATTCCAAGGCCCGGCAGTGTGCAGCACGCCACCGGGCGGTTTTGAAAGCAGTTTTAGACTTTGAGGTTATTTTTTACTCGAAATAAATCTGGTCAGCGTTTTTATTTCATAATACTTTTGTGTTAAAAAATTGGTAATATACTGCAAGATTTTATTATTATGTTATAATATAATGCAAATTATGGAAAACATTTTTGTTAATCAGACAGAATACAAGATTATTAAGTTGTTGGGCCATGGAAAAGGCGGATATTCCTATCTTGCGGAAGCCGTAAATCAGGAGGGCGGTAATAAACGCGTTGTATTGAAGCAGATTCATCACGAACCATGTAGTTATTATACATTTGGAAATAAGATCGAAGCGGAGCAGAAAGACTACAAGCGTCTTTGCGATGCCGGAATCAAAATCCCAAAAATGCTGGACATAGACATTCAGAATGAACGTATTATAAAAGAATATATTGAAGGCGATATTATTTTTGATTTGGTAAAAAAAGATGCTATGAAGGAGGAATATTTACTTCAGGTACGTGAAATGGCAGAAAAGTCAAAAGCTTCCGGGCTGAATATAGATTACTTTCCTACCAATTTTGTGGTTCGCAAAAATTGTGAATCAGGATGCGAGGAAATATTTTATATCGACTATGAATGTAACGATTACATGGACGAATGGAATTTTGAAAATTGGGGAATCAAATATTGGTCAAAAACCAAAGAGTTTCTCGACTATCTGAACAAAGATCCTAACGCTCAGTAAAATTGAAAAAGGCAGCTGCATAAAAAAATAAATGCGGCTGCCTTTAAAATCTTCTATAAAACTATTGACATATCAGTTAGATGTCGCTAATTTATATAATTGAAGTTAGAACGAACTAACTTCAAAGGAGCAAATGAATATGCCGTTAACGGTTGCTTCTGTTGGCGAACACTATCTTATAAAAAAAATCAACGGAAAAGAGGAAGTAAGACGTTTCCTGGAAAACTTGGGTTTCATAGCTGGTGCAAGCGTCTCTATAATTTCAGAAATCAGCGGTAATGTAATAGTCATGATAAAAGACAGCCGTATTGCGATAAGTAAAGAAATGGCCCAAAAAATCATTGTTTAGGTATTTATTTTTTTTAGAATTCAATCCAGGAAATTAATTGAATTTATTTGTTAGCAAAAACTAACTATAAAACAGGAGAACATATGACTTTAAAAGAAGTGAAGACAGGTCAGACAGTCACCGTTGAAAAACTGCTTGGCGAAGGAGCAATAAAACGCCGTATTATGGATATGGGAATTACAAAAGGCGTTGAAGTTTTTGTACGTAAAGTGGCACCTCTTGGCGATCCAGTTGAAATTACAGTCCGCGGTTACGAGCTATCTCTTAGAAAGGCAGATGCCGAACTTATACAGGTAAAATAGGAGCATGGTGATGATAAAAATTGCTTTGGCAGGAAATCCTAACGCAGGAAAGACCACATTATTTAATGCACTTACAGGTTCAAATCAGTTTGTCGGAAACTGGCCTGGAGTTACTGTAGAAAAAAAAGAAGGTAAGCTGAAGGGGCATAATGGAGATGTAGTAATTACGGATTTACCGGGAATTTATTCTCTTTCTCCTTATACGCTCGAAGAAGTTGTTTCTAGACATTATCTTGTAAAAGAACGTCCTGATGCAATTTTGAATATCATAGATGGAACTAATCTTGAACGAAATCTTTATCTTACAACCCAGCTTGCAGAGCTAGGAATCCCGATGGTCGTTGCCGTGAACATGATGGATGTCGTAAAAAAGAACGGTGATAAAATCCATATTGATGCAATGTCAGAAGAGTTAGGCTGCCCGGTAGTTGAAATTTCAGCTCTAAAGGGGAAAGGTTGTATTGAAGCCGCTGAACAAGCAATAACAAAAGCAAAAGAAAAAAAACCGATGATGTACAAGCATCGTTTTTCAGGTTGCGTTGAACATGCTCTAGCTCATATTGAAGAAGCCGTTATTCATGACCTTCCGGCAGAACAGCACCGCTACTTTTCTATAAAGCTTTTTGAACGTGATGAAAAGGCTATTAAAGCGTTGAATGTCTCTGAAGAAAAAATCAATCATATAGAATCAGATATCAAGGCATGCGAAGATGAACTCGATGACGATTCAGAATCAATTATTACAGCAGAGCGCTATCAGTATATTGAATCCATAATCAAAAAGTGTGTTACAAAAAAAGCCCGTACAAGTCTTTCTGTATCAGACAAGATTGACCGCGTAGTTACGAACCGGTGGCTGGCTCTGCCGATTTTTGCCGTAATAATGTGGCTTGTATATTTTGTTTCCGTAACAACGATCGGATCGTGGGCTACAGATTGGACTAACGATGGTCTTTTTGGTGATGGTTATTATCTGTTTGGTAAAGGCCGTGCAGAATATGATGAAGCAGTCTCTGAATTTGCAAAAGAAAATATTTGGACAGATGAGCTTGTCGAAATCACAAAGAATGCCGCCGATGCAGGGGTAATCGGTGCAGACGAAGTTCTCGGCGCAATCGAAGATGAAGATTATGGCGCATTTGAAGAGTCCTACGGCTTCTATTCCGATGACATGGCAGAAGCAGGTTATGATATCTCTGCTGCTGGGGAGGTAATGGAAGGAGACGATATGCCGGATCCTGCTGACGGCTATGGTTGGTGGGTTCCAGGTATTCCGGTAATTATTGAAAACGGACTTGATGCAGCCGGCTGTGCAGAATGGCTCAAAGGCTTGATTCTTGACGGTATTGTCGGAGGTGTAGGGGCAGTTCTTGGATTTGTTCCACAGATGCTCGTATTGTTCATATTCCTTGCATTCCTAGAAGCCTGTGGTTACATGGCCCGTATTGCGTTCATCATGGATCGTATTTTCCGTCGCTTCGGACTTTCAGGAAAGTCGTTCATTCCAATGCTTATTGGTACAGGTTGCGGTGTTCCAGGAATTATGGCAAGCCGCACGATTGAAAATGAACGCGACCGCCGCATGACAATCATGACAACAACATTCATTCCTTGCGGTGCAAAACTCCCTATAATCGCTTTAATTTCCGCTTCTTTGTTCGGCGGTGCTTCATGGGTTGCTCCTTCTGCATACTTCCTTGGAATTGCAGCAATCGTCTGTTCGGGGATAATCCTTAAGAAAACCAAACCGTTTATGGGAGCAGTTGCTCCGTTTGTAATGGAACTTCCAGCTTACCACTGGCCGACATTTGTAAATGTAATGCGTTCAATGTGGGAACGCGGTTGGTCATTCATCAAAAAAGCAGGAACAATCATTCTTCTTTCTTCAATTTTGATTTGGGTTGGTTCAGTATTCGGTAATACAGGCAGCGGCTTCGGTTTTGATCCGGAAATGGAACTTGAATCTTCTGTTCTTGGATATATAGGAAGCGCTATAAAATGGATTTTTGCTCCTCTTGGATTCGGTAATATACGCGCCGTAATTGCTACAGTTATGGGACTTGTTGCAAAGGAAGAAGTTGTCGGTGTATTCGGTGTACTTGATTTTGTTGCTCTTTCCAGACTTGCAGGCTATTCATTCCTTGTATTCAACCTGCTGTGTGCTCCATGTTTTGCAGCAATCGGTGCTATCAGACGCGAAATGAACAACGCAAAATGGACATGGGCTGCAATCGGTTATCAGTGTGGATTTGCATATGCAGTTTCGCTCTGTATCTACCAGTTCGGAAGCCTTTTCTCTGGGAAAGCTGATATAGCTGGTCTGATTTTTGCTGTTGCAGTTTTAGTATGCTTCCTGTGGCTCTTAATAAGAAAACCTTCAGTTACTAAGTAACTTTCACAAAGGATTGCCGGTCTTCTGGTAATCCTTTTTTTGGAGGTAATATGATTTCTACCATAATTATTTGTGCAGTTCTTGCCTTAATTGTAGCTGCTATAATCCGTTCTCTTTTTAAAAAACACCGTACTGGTCAATGCAGTTGCGGTTGTTCAGGCAATGAAAACGGCTGTTGTAACTGTAAAAAATAAAACACGGAGGGAGAAGTCTCTCCCTTCGCGTCCACTTCGTTGGCCGCTACCCACTCAACGGGGGAAATCCCCCGTAACGCCCCCCTTATCATTATTATACATTTTTAAAAACATATGCTATACTGTTAATCTATGGACGACGTTAAAATTCTTTCTGGAGATATAACAGAATTTGACGGTGATGCAATCGTAAATGCCGCGAACGAAACCCTTTTGGGAGGCGGCGGTGTTGACGGAGCAATTCATGCGGCGGCAGGAACCGGACTGCTTAAAGAATGTATGACTCTTGGCGGTTGCAAAACCGGCGAAGCAAAAATTACCAAGGGCTATAACCTTAAGGCGGGGTTTGTAATTCATACAGTGGGTCCGGTTTATTATAATCACACTCCGGAAGAAAACCGGGAACTTTTGCAGAACTGCTATAAGAATTCGCTGTCACTTGCCCGCAAAAACGGCTGTAAAACCATTGCATTCCCCCTTATCAGTGCAGGTGTCTATGGTTATCCAAAAAAAGAAGCCCTTTCCATCGCGGTTCAGACCATTCAGAAATATGGTTGTAATCTGGAATGCAGTATAATTCTTTTTGATCGGGAAGCTTACAAAACGGCCTGTCAGGATTTCCCAGAAATAACAAAGCAGGTATAAAAATCACAGGAATATATATGACCATGGATTTCATGTTCAATAAAAATTCTTTAGCTTAGTAATTATGCCTGAGCTCTCAAGCTAATTTTTTTTATCAGGAGCCAAATATGACAATACAAGAAAGAGCCACGAAAGGCGCAGAACTTAAGGCATCGGGATCATGTAACTGCACGCTTTCCGTCCTTAAAGCTTTTGAAGACAAGCTCAATATAGACGAGAAAACTCTAGTTCGTACTGCTGCAGGATTTGCAGCTGGTATGGGCGGTCTGGAAGGAACCTGCGGTGCTATTATCGGAGCCGTAATTGCCGCAGGGTTTATAACAGACGGACAGGGAACACCTAGAATTTCAAAATCTATAGTATCAAAATTCAAGGAAAAATCCGGTGCAACAATTTGCAGGGATCTAAAGAATATGATAAATGGAAGACCTCTTTGCGAATGTTCACAATGCGTCTATAATGCAATTGAATCTCTTGGCGAATGCATTGAATTATAAGAAGGAATTTTCTACTGAAATTCAAGAATGTTTATCACATCCTTCAGAATATAATGGAACGAAGGTGCAGAAGCATTCTTGTTTTCTATGTACCCAGAAGATAAATCATAAGTATCTTCTGGATCAAATGGATTAACGCCTATGTAATTGCCGTAAAAAACTTTTTGACGTCCCTTTATAAAATTGCTCTCAATTCGTTTGATTTCAGCTTCTGTTTTCGGTGCGGCACAGCTTATATTGCATTCAAGAACCTGAACCCAGTTGTTTGCGATGCCGGCTCCAATATCGTTTCCATGTACATGGCCTTTTACAACCCTTTCAATAGAACGGTTTTCAAGAACTGCTTTAATTGCTCCTGTAACATAAGGAATCCAATTAATTCTTGCCGCAATTATGGAAGTTGTAGGCGCAATATCAACCATACTATGATTATAGCCTACATGAAATACAGTCTTTGAAATACTTGCTTCTTCACAAGCAACGGCGGGACCGATTGTATCCGAATGCTGCGAAATAATTACACAGCCATTGTTTATAAGAGCTTCTGCACACTTTTTTTCAAGGGCATAATTACACCATGTATTTGTATAAGCAACTTCCATTGTTGCTGTTGGACAGTATTTGCGAGCACCAAGCAAAAATGCGGTATACCCGGAAATTACTTCCGGGTACGGATATGCACCTACATATCCGATTTTTGCCTGAGAAGGCTTTATTGCCTGTGTATTTATAAGTTCCTGAAGTTTAAGTCCTGCAGCCGCTCCTAAAACATAGCGGCCTTCGTATATTTCTCCCATGAACGTATGGTAATTGGACAGTACAGGTTCAGTGTTTGCATTGTCACATGTTGCAGAGCAAAACTGTATGCCAGAATTTTCAGCGGCAATTCTTTTTGTAGTTTCTCCAAATCCATAGCTGTTCGTAAAAATCAGACTGCAACCAGCATCAACAAGAGAATTTATTGCATCGTCACAGTCATATTCCGGAACATTATTGCGTACGAATGTTTCAATTCTGCCGTTGAATAACTGTTCGGCCTCTCGCTGTGCACGGATAAAATTGTACGAATACGGAGTGCTTTCATCAGAATCATAAACAAAACCTACTTTAAGAGTCTTGTTTCTTTCATTTTCAGAAGGTTTTAAGAACATAGAAGCTGCCGTATAAATTATCAGTAAACAAATGGCAGTTATGGCTGTAACAGCAATATTCTGTTTCATTATGAATTCTCCCATAAAAAGTCAAGGAAAACATCTGTTCCTAATTACATTTATTCTTTTTTTGAACTATAAAGCTCATCAATATTGATTTTTTTGTCTTCAATCAATTTAAGAAGAATATCTGCAATTTTTGGATCAAACTGAGTACCTCTGCCGCGCTTAAATTCCGCTATTACATATTCAATTTTCTGTTGTCTACGGTATACGCGGTTAGCAGTCATAGCATCAAAAGCATCTGCTGCCCCGATTATACGTCCATATAAAGGAATACATTCTCCCTTAAGTCCCAGTGCATAACCAGAACCATCATAATGCTCATGATGATAAAGTACTCCATCGGCAACATGGTCTACAATGGAAAATTCCTTAAGGATTTCTGCACCGCGCGTAACATGACTTTTCATTATTTCATATTCCTCTTCAGTTAGGCGCGCTGCCTTATTCAAAATTCTGTCAGGAATACCTATTTTACCTATATCATGCAAAAGAGCAGCCATACTGAGATTTTCACATTCCTGTTTAGAGAACCCCAGTTCTTCTGCAATCATTACTGAATACTGAGCGACGCGCATTGAGTGCTGGCTTGTATTTTCATCCCTTGCATCGACAGTCTTGGCAATTGTAAAAATTGTCTGTTTTGCCATCCGGGCCTGTTTCTGGGCAAATTCAATCTGTTTTTTCTGAAATTCTATTACACGTTGAATCTGTGTTTTTACAATGAACCATGTAAACCACGCAATTGCAATCATTCCAACCAGAAACAAATAGACTTTAAACCAATTATTATCATGAATTTCCTTCTGTTTGTACAAAGTCCATTGGCTTTGTTCTATAGGAGCGCCGTGATTATTAAGGACTTCCATGTGGAATACGTAATTATTTGACGGCAGGTTAGTATACGAAATGCCTGTCAATTCACTCTGTAAGACAGTGGTTTTTGAGTTATCAAAGCCTTCAAGCCAGAAACTTACATAGGGATCCTGAACTGTATAATTGACAACTTCAGGAAACAATTCTATTTTTGCAACATTTCGTTTTATAATGAACGTTTCCCCGCGTTCACATGTACATATCTGACCATCAAGCCTTATGCTAGGCATCATCATTCTATAAGAAACCTTATTTTTCTGATACTTGTTCATATTTACTGTATAAACGCCGGTTCCAGAGCTTAAGTACAGATTGTCATCCTTATCAACGCAGTTCCATGCATTTGCAGTAAGAGAATCCAAAAGTCCGCTTCTGGAGTCCAATAATTCTACAAACATAGGCTTTTTGTCATCAATAAGTGCTTTCTGCTCAACAACATAAATACCTGCGCTTCCTAGAACAAAAAGCTTTCCGTCTTTGTTAGGCTGAATATCAAAGTTGTTGAAATAAGGGAAATTCTTAATCACGCGTACTGTCCATTTTTCTTCGGAGGCAGGGGCCGGCATAAGATAGCAGAGGGAATTACTTGTGACAACAAAAACACCGTCTCCTGAATATTCCCTGACTGTTCTTAAGATTACGTTTGAAGTAAGACCATCTTTTGTAGTTATGAATCGTTCTACTTTACCATCCTGCACAATTGCAATTCCGTCTCCATTAGTACCGGCAAAAATCAGATGATCGTCATATTCCATTAAAGAAAGAGTCATTGCACTGCGGAGATTTTTATTACTGTAAACTTTATGGACAAGTCTCTGATTCTTAATGAATGAAAGACCTTTTTCGTCCGCTGAAACAATTGTTCCGTCATTAAGCTCGATAACACAGCGTACTCGGTTTCCGAATCCTTCTATGGAGCTATCATACAGATGCCAAAGACCGTTAGGCTCAAATTCCATTAGTCCATGACCGTACGAACACAACCACAGATGATTGTTTGAAGAAGCCGCTTTTATACAACGTATTCGATGTGATTTGCATAGGTCAGTATAGTAACCACGGATTGATTTTCCATCCTTTATTACGTCAAGCCCTGCATCCGTACCGACATAAATCGAATCATCCCATAAGGCAATAGAATTTACGACTTTCTGATCCATTCCAAGCTGGTTATATAGATTTATAAACGAAGAATTCGACATTTTTAGAAGCCCAAGGCGGCTTGAAGTGAACCAATAATTCCCCTGATAGTCAGAAAGCATTGTATCTATAGAGTTGTTAAATGATTCAGTGTTTATCTGCTTTGCTGTACCGGATTTTGTTATATAACCGATTCCGTTGTCCGCACAGATAAAAATTTTTCCATGGTTATTGTATAATCCGTTTATACACGAAAGATTCCCTGTTTCTATAGCCCCGATTCTGTTGAACTGATTGTTTTTTATCTCGTATTTATAAATATGATTCCGGCGTGTTCCGCAGTACAGTATACCGGAATCATCAAATGTGCAGGAAAGAAAGTTTTCCTTAGAATCTTCGTAACATTGGAATTTGCAGTTATTAATAAGGCACAATCTGCCGCTTGAATTTATTGCTGCAACATTAGAATCCTTTCCACTGGCAAGCGTACTTGTATATCCGATCTCAAGAATGTCATTCAATATCCGCATTCCGCTGTTAAGGGTTATAATCTGAACTCCAGATGAAGTTCCTATATAATAAAACCCGTCTGAACTTTTTGTAATGGAACGGATAGAGGAAGACTTTAAGCCTGTCGAAACATCAATCACGTTCTGAATCTTTTCATTAATGCAAATCGAAAGTCCGTTGTCATTAGTTCCAATCCAAAGACGGCCTTCTTCATCTACAAAAAGACAGTTTACGTTATGAACAGAATCATAATTTTCCATTCTTCTGAATTCGCAGCCATTATACCGATAGAGTCCGGCATAAGTTCCTATCCACAGAATTCCATCGTTAGTCTGTGCGATGCAGTTTGCTTCACCGCATGGCAGACCGTTGTTTCTTGAATATACAGTCTGTACATATGAACCGATTTCTTCAGAAGCTTCCAAAGCCTCGGCATTTTGTGCACATAAAGCTATAACAGAAAGTCCGGCAAAAATGACAATCGACTTAAATATATCTTTTATGTGCAGAAAAACATATAGAGTTTCATAGAATTTAATTTCCATGTATTTCTTTAAATTTTTAGAATGTTTATGCCTCAGGCGATAAACTTGAATTGAAATATACAGTAGAACTAAAGTTATGAATTTATCAAAAAACTCAATATAAAACTCACCTATGACGATGCATAATGTCTTTGGAAAATGCTGCTCCCTAAAGAACGCTACTACACCGTCTCCCCAGATGTTTCCGATTTTCCCGTCTGCAAATATTACACAGATAGGAACAGAAATAAGTATTGCTGAAATAGTTATAAGAACGCTTACCGTAATAGTTCCAAAAAACGTTTCGAACATTTTGTTTTTTGCCGATATTCCGACAATTACTGCTATTACGATACTTGTCAGACTATAAAAATAAGAAACCGGGTCAGATAATGATGATATGATATTTGATGTCGTTCCAATGATCGAGCCACAAACAGCTCCCAGCATATACGAGGAAAAAAACGTACCTATAGAATTAAGCCACAAAGGAAGAGAATAATATCTTGCAATAAATCCGCCGGCACAGTTTAAAAATATACAGAAAATGGAAATTAAACTGACCTTATACTTTTTGTCTAATATCATAACATCATTATATGGTAAGATAATATACCAAAAAGTTTGACCATGCAACAAATAATGCGTTTACTCTGAAATTATGCTACAATAAATATAAAAGCTCATAGTAAGGTAAAAAAATGAATAAGACGGAACTTTATTCCATTCCAGAATTCTTTAAAGAAAAAATACTGGATAAAAAAGCGGTATTTGTATTTCCGACGGACATAGTTGCGCAGTCATGGGCAGAGTGGTGTGTTACTAAAGATCATACTGACGTAAAATCCGTGGCTATGGACCGTTTCATAGCATGGGATCAGTTTAAGGGCAGCTTCATGTCTGCCGGAAAATCAGGAGCCGTTTCAATTCCGTCTCTTCTCAGAAAAATTTTTGTATATGATGTAATCAGGCAGAATTCCGAAAATCCATTCTTCAAAAAAATAATCAGACCTGAGTTCTCATCTACCGCATTTTCTTTTGCAGGCTGGCTGGAAAAAAATCTTCCGTCACTACATTTATGGAAAAAACGCATGGATCAGAACAAGTCTGCTTACGGACAACCAGACGATGAGGATAATGATTACTTTATTCTCTACGAAAAATACGGCAAGTTTCTAGAAGAAAACAATCTTTTTGACCCGGCATGGATTGAAAACGTAGAATTCGGTGATAACACACACAGTTTTTATATCTTTTATCCAGAACAACTGGAAGATTTCAGTAATTTTGATGAAATTTTTGCAAAAGCAGATAACGTTACCGCTCTTGTCATGCCGGATGACATTCCAGGGCCAGAAGCCTATTTTTACAAAGATGCCCGTCGCGAACTCCGTCAGACGATGCTGCGCATAATAGATCTCGTAAAAACAAAACAGGCTGACTGGACAGAAATCGCACTAAGCGTACCAGATTTGGATTTGTACCGGCCGTATATCCACAGGGAATTCAAGCAGTATGGAATTCCTTATGTTTTTAGGGCAGGCATTTCACTGACACAAAACAACGCCGGTCGAATCTTTAGGGAAATAAATGAATGTCACAATTCAGGCTTTGCCTATGATGATCTGCGCATCTTACTTTTGGATGAAACTGTTCCGTGGAAAAAAACTGTTTCCATAAATATGAAAGAAGCCGGTGGAAACGACACTTGGGAAGAATTTGACCTAAAGGAACTCCGTGAATCCCTTATCCGCGAAGGAAACCGGATGCGCTGTATCTGCCCATACGAAGAAATTTCTGAAAACGGCACATACTGTACGATCGATATCTGGGAAGAATCCCTTGGCAGAACTTACAAAGAAAATAAGATTCTTCTTAAGTTCTACAGAAAACTTAAAAACGATGTAAACCGCTTCTTTTCTACAGAAAATCTTACGTTTGCATCAATACGCGATGCATGGTTCAACTTTAAAGAACATTTCATTGATGAAAGTGACTTTACGTCTTTTGCAGATAAAATTTTAAGCCGTTGCATAACGCATCTTGAAGAACTCATTGAACTTGAATCCTCATATAATTCTGCAGGGCTTCATGTTCCGTCTCCATTCCAGTTCTTTTTGGAACTGCTTGATTCTAAAAAATATACGCCTCAGGCAGAAGAGCAGGGTGTTTCTGTAGTTCCGTATAAAGTTACTGCAGGTGCATATTTCAAATATCAGTTTGTTATAGACGGTTCTCAGAAAATGCTTGAAGTTCCGTATAAACCCCTGTCATTTTTGAATTCTGAAAAACGCCGCAGACTAGGACTTGCCGACGATGACAATCTCTTCAACGCAACTGGGACATTAATCCGGCTTTACGCAAAAGCTTCAGAAGATGTCCCTGAAAATTTCGTTCATTTTTCTGCAAGCGAAAATTCCTTCAGTGGTTTTGCAATCCCGCATAGTCTTCTGCACATTCAGGATTCCGTTCCTGATTTCGATGATTCAGACTTTATTCTTGCAGAACGCAAATGGATAGAAAACGGAGCTGTTACAAAAGGTGTTCTTACAGAAACACAGGTAGAGCAGCTTAAAAATTGGAAAGAATCTTCTATTCCTGCCAGCGATGAATATTCTGCCAGTCAGGAACTGATGAACAGAATTCGGAAAATTCTAGTAGATTCCCGTAACGAATCCCTAAAAAGGAAAGGTATTTCCATTACTGATGAAGAACAGAGAATGTTTAAAATTTCCGCCCGAGGCGACATGGAAAAATTCTTTCCGTGTCCTAGAAAGTGGATTCTTTCGCAGGTACTAAAGCTCCAGGCAGACACCCTTGATACCGACCTCATGCAGATTTTTGACATAGGAAACCTGCATCATAAAATCCTTGAATTGTTCATGAATGAATACAAAGATAAGGTCTTGCCGTTCTATGATCCAGAACAAGATAAATTCTATGAACCCGATACAGATTCTTCTGTACTGAATGGTTTCAAGGACGTAACCGAAAATGTTCTGGGACTATTCAAAGAATCTAAAAATCAAACTAGTTTGGTTAATAGAGCTATTATGAGCAGAAGCAACAGTTTTTGTGACAGCCCGTTAGTCTTAAAAACTTTAGAAAAACAGCAGGCAAAGACTACTGAAAAAATCATTGGATTTCTAAAGATGCTGCTTCTTCAATACAAAAAAGAAGACGGAACCGAAACTCCTAAGGAAATCAATGGAATAGGAGGCTGCTCGGTTTTTGGCGTTGAACAGACACTTTTTGCGCCTCAAAAGGATTTTGCATATTATGGAAAAATTGACTGTGTTGTAAAAACCCCTGATACAAAACAGTTTGTACTTTTGGACTACAAGAATACAAAGGCTTCAATTCCGGTAGAAGCAGATTTTACAATGGATGCAGAAACAAAAACTCTTGGAGATTTTCAGATGGCCGTATATTGCCGCCTTTTAAGCAAAGACTGCAAAAAAGAGCTTGCAGCTGCATATTTCTATTCTATCAGCGACAAAAAAAAGCAGATGGTTTTTGATAAATATCAGGTAAATCTTGTCGATTCAAAAAAGCAGCCTAAGCCGGATCATAATTACGATATATTTGAACCAACGGTATCAACCTGCGATGAATACGCTTTAATTTTGAAAGAAGCAGTGGCCGCATCTTCGCCGGATTTTACCCCGTACTCCGGCGGAGAAAAAACAGAGCGCATGAATGTAAAAAAACACGAGCATTGCGCAAAATGCAATTTTAAAACCATCTGCCGTACGACGTATTCGGTTGGCGGAAAGAACCTTACAGAACGAAGGAAGTAAAAAATGAAAGACTACGCATACCTTGATATAATTGAACGAGCACTTGATTCGGCACAGAGGGAAGTTTGCTTTACAACAGATAATGCCGTAATTGCCGCAGGTGCCGGTTCCGGAAAAACCCAGGTTCTTGCAACCCGCTTTGCGTGGCTTGTAATTTCGCAAGGAATAAAAGCTAGTGAAATACTTACGCTTACATTTACTGATAAGGCTGCTTCTGAAATGTATCAGCGAATTTATGGAACTCTTAAATACTTTGCAGAATATACGCCAAAAACAGACAAGGAACTTATATTATTTTTCAAACAAAAACGCGGAATAGAAGAACCGACAGACGCTCAGATTCAGGAATTCCGGCTTGCCGAAAAAGACCTTACAGAAGAAAAAAAACAACGTGCGGCCGATGCCCTTAAAGATTTTACGAATGCACACATTCAAACTCTGGATTCGTACTGTGCAAGCATTGTCCGCCAATGCGCAAATCGATACGGAATACGCCCGGATTTTTCAACAGGAAGCGGAGACGGCTTAAAAGATATAAAAGACAGGGCATTTTCTTTTGCAATAAAATATATAGACCAGCCTTGTGTTCAGGAATTTTCCGATGCCGGCCGCATTCAGGACTTCGCAGAAAATATGCTTGCAGACGCAATCATTTCCCATACGTCAGTTGCAACCCCTGACGGATATTTTTCCGCAAAATTTCAGGAACAGAAAATAGAAATCGCCGATGCATGGAACGAAAATTTTGTCCAGAACAGAACAGGTTCTTTTCCGTCAATACTGAATGACATCAAAAACTCTCTGGACGATTACAGCGGAAAAATAACTCCCGAAAAGCAGACCTGGATTTCAAAAGTCAACAGCCTTATAGAAAAGGGATATGATTTCTGTAGGATAGCAGAACCAATAAAATCAGATGATTTTGATTCAAATAACGAAAAAGTAAACGAATGCTGCAAGATATTGTATGATTTTTTTAACATCTTAACAGAGATTTCAACAAGAGTTTCCATAGAGCCTGCAAAATCTCTTGTAAAAATGCTCAAAGATTCAGTAAGCGAAACTTTTTTTGCTCTTGCTTATTTTATAACGAGCTGCAAAAAACAGGTTTCCTTTATGCAGTTACTTGATACGTTCCTTTCGGAAATAAATGCCTCCAAAAGAACTACCGGTTCGCTTACTTTCAACGATGTTACAGAACTTGCGCTAAAAATCCTGCTGGAAAATGAAGATATCCGAAACAACGAGAAGAATTCCTATAAAAAAATAATGATTGATGAATTTCAAGACAACAACTCAAAGAACAGGGATCTTCTATATCTTCTTTCTCTAAAAAAAGGGGCATTTGAATCAAAGGATGGAACATGCATAATCAAATGCACTTCAGATCCGAATTCCCTGCACGATCTTATAGCAAACCTGCGAGATCCGGACAAGCTGTTCTTTGTTGGTGACGAAAAGCAGTCCATTTATAAATTCCGCGAGGCAGACGTATCAGTTTTTAACGGCCTTACAGCAGAAAATAAGCGGGTATTCATGAGTTATAATTACCGTTCATCTGCGGAACTTATAAAAGCATTTAATATATTCTTCAAAAACGAAAATGGGATTTTTACGTCTCCAGATCAAAATCCTTCAGATGACTTTGAGGCTCATTACACCGAAGATGCTAAAAAGAACGGAATGGAACATCTGCCTGAACTTACCAAAGACAATGTTCCTATACATGTCCGATTTATAAACGAAAAACTCCTTACGGAAGATCCCGAAACTGCATCTGATTACATCCCGAAATCAGAGCAAGAAGCATATTTTATCGCTGAATCAATATACCAGACTGCAAAAAAAGAATTCAAAGATATTCCTTCCGAAAAATGGCCGTGGAATAAATTTGCCATTCTTGATAAATCACGTTCAAAACGGGATATACTTTCAAAATATCTAAGTCTTTTTAACATTCCTTTTCAGGTCGACCAGTTTAAGAATATTTTTGAAGAAGGAATTATAAACGATATTTATAACTTTCTTCGAATCTGCGTTTATCCGTCGGATATAAATGCTTTTACTGCTTATTTATGCTCTCCGTTTGGCGGACTTTCTGAATCTTCTGTCGAAACAGTTCTTTCCTGGCTAGGGTCACCAGAAACAAATGCATTCGAAGAGCCTCGGTTCGTATTCGATCCTTTTGACCGGTCAAAAGATAAGAACCTGAGCGAGTCAATGTCGTCTTCTGAATTTAAAAAATTCTGTGCCGCCCGAGTCTTTTTTGAAAACATAAAAAAGAGGGTACTTAATCAAGAACTTACGGAAACTCTTTCCTGTTTATGGCACGAGCGCGGCTATAAATACGAAACCATGCTTTCTTCCCATGCAAGATTATGCGCAGAACACTTTGACATGATATTTGAACTTGCAAGAACCTGTGACGAAGCAGGGAAAAATGTCTCATGGTTCATTGACGAACTTGAACGTCTTAAGAAAACTTCGCTTTCCGGTACGGATTCGGAAATCGATACCTCCGGCGTTTCTTATCCGCTGGAACGCGCTTCCGCTGTACAAATAATGACAATTCACAAAAGCAAGGGACTACAGTTTGATCATGTGTACATATTCGGCTGTACAAATATAAAATCAAAAGCAGATTATGCAAAATACGTATTCTTTGATAAAACAGGTCTTTCTGTAAAACCTACAGACGGAAGCCAGAATTTCTTTAAACTGCGTGCAAAAACAGAAGAAAACCTTAAGGAACTCGCAGAATTCCGCCGTCTGATCTATGTTGCAATCACGCGTGCAATCAAAGACGTCTATATCCTTGGCAGAATTGACAAACGTGATATGTCGTCCGTGGACTTCAGGCTTATTTCAAATATGGTTCTAACATTGTATCCTGAGGTCGAAACAAAGAATGACTATGCTCTCCTGCAGGCCGAATATACTAATGGAGCGCCATTTGACTATAAGGCAATAACGCCTGTAAAATACGCAGATCTTCCAAGGGCTGCAGAAGACACAGGCCGAGCGCGTCTAAACGCATTCAATGCAATACAGGACAATTTCGAAATATTCCAGCCGGCAGATCCGCATTGCTACGGTCTAGAGCATAAACAACCGAGCAAACTGTATCTGGAGGAATCAGAAGAAAATACAAAAGGAGGGAAGGAACCTGTATCATCCGCTCCAGATCAGTACGAAACTCTTTCTGCCATTCTTAAAAAATACAAACCTGGTTCAGAATCCGAATTCAATAATGACGAAGAAATAAAATTTAATTCAGAAAATCAGAATTATCTCTGCAATTCATATTTTGCGGCTACAGATTTCGGTACATTAGTTCATGACTACCTGTGCAAAATGGCGCTTGGAATAGATATAACTCATTACGAACCTGTTCCTGAAAAGAAATATTTCCGCAACCTCAGTGCCGTTGATAAACAAGAAATTATCTCAATATGTATAAAAATGTGCACGCAATTTAAAAACACGGCAGCCTCAAAGGATTTTTTCAAAGCAAAAGCAGCTGGTCGCCTTGCAAGAGCGGAATATGAGTTTAAAATGTTCTACAAGGAAGCTCTTTTCCGGGGTTCTGTCGACCTGATATACGAAACAGAAAACGGCAACTATGTAATTGTTGACTACAAAACCGACAGGAATATAATTCCATCCGAGCATATTGAACAGCAAAAATGCTACATGGAAGCCATGAAGGACATTGTTCCTCATCCGGGAAAATTTTCATGTTTTCTGTATTATCTACGTTTCAACAAGCTTATACCCCTTGATATTAATAAAGAAATTTAGTATCTTAGAGCGACGGAATCACCGGAAAAAGGAGGTGACACACATGGCAACAATCTTAGTTGATGACTCAGAGAACCTTGAAAAAGCAATCAAACGTTTTAAGCGCATGGTTGAAAAAGAAGGTATTATCCGCGAATTCAAAAAACGCGAATATTTTGTAAAGCCTTCTGCAACTCTTCACCAGAAGAAAACAACCCTTGAAAGAAAGCTTTTGAACAAAAAGCGCAAGGCTGAAAAGAAAGAATTCTAATTAATCTGAATATCTTTTTAACCCGTCAGCATAGTATGACGGGTTTACTTTTGGGGTAGTGATACCCAAAATCTGATTTACTGCAAAAAAAGGAAACCTGTCTGGTTTCCTTTTTTTATTAAGGGGTTAATACAACCCCCTTAAAACGGCGAAGTCAAGGCTTTAAGCGCAAGCGTGCCTTGACTCGACGTATTTTCCCGGCCATTGAGGCACTCGAAATGACCGTAGTTTTTATTTATTATACGTCTATTCTTTACCGTTCCAACAGTAAGTACAGAGCTTGCAGTGATCAAGACCTGTAGAATCCAGCATGTCATCAAGACGGTGGAAGCGCAGGGTAGTAAAGTGCAGCTGCTTCCTGATTTCTTCCTGCATTTTTTCGTATTCAGGAGTATCCGGATCACAGTATTTTGCAAGAGTTTCAGCGCTTACGTTATCGCCTTCAAACTGGCGTACAACGCGGCGTGCAATCAAATCCATTTCTGACTTTGAGCGGCTGAAGTTAAGGTATTTACAGCCGAACATAATCGGCGGGCAGGCAGGGCGTACATGAACTTCCTTTGCTCCTGATTCATAGAGGAAGTCTGTAGTTTCCCTAAGCTGAGTTCCGCGTACTATAGAATCGTCAATAAGAAGGATGCTCTTGTCCTTAATAAGCTGCTGAACAGGAATAAGCTTCATGTGGGCAATAAGGTTGCGCTGTTCCTGGTTTGTAGGCATAAACGAACGTGGCCATGTAGGCGTATATTTAATGAACGGTCGTGTAAACGGAATTCCAGCTTCATTTGCGTAGCCTACGGCATGTGCAGTTCCAGAATCAGGAACGCCGGCAGCGCAGTCAGGATGAATATTTGCGTCTTTGTCGCGGCGGGCAAGGAATTTTCCGCAGTTATATCGCATTGCCTCAACGTTAACGCCTTCGTAGCAGGCAGTCGGGTAACCGTAGTAAATCCAGAGGAAAGTACAGATTTTCATCTCTTTGCCCGGTTCCTGAAGCACCTGGTAAGAATCCGGAGTTACAAAAACAATTTCTGCAGGTCCAAGCTCATGTTCATCTTTATAGCCAAGGTTGATGTAGGCAAAGCTTTCAAAAGAAAGGCAGTGAGCGCCGTCTTTTTTACCAATCTGAAGAGGAGTGCGTCCAAATTTGTCCCTGGCACCGTAAATTCCTTCTGGTGTGGCAATAAGGAGAGTCATTGAACCTTCAACCCTAGACTGAATGTATTTAATACCATCAAGAATTGTTTTCTGAGTGTTTAA
Source organism: Treponema sp. (assembly GCA_017392945.1). GTDB lineage: Bacteria > Spirochaetota > Spirochaetia > Treponematales > Treponemataceae > Treponema_D. The sequence goes on along the minus strand of JAFOSK010000016.1, from coordinate 1,141 downwards.
AAGTGCAAGAACAAGCTCTGTCTGGTTTACTTCGCCGCCGGACATTTCCAGAAATGAACGGCCGTTATCCATAAGTTCCTTAATAAGTTCGTCTTTATTAGTTACAACGCCAACAGTTGTAATTGCAATGTTTCCAAGATGCGAGCGTGCAAGCAAAGGCTGCGGTTCATAGTCCGAAATACAACCGATTCCGACAGGTCCTTTCATGCCCGGAAGATCGTTTTCAAATTTAGTTCTGAACGGTGAATTCTGAATGTTGTGAATAGCCCTGTGAAATCCGTTTTCACTGTTAAAAACGGCAAGCCCACCACGACGGGTTCCCAGATGAGAATGATAGTCAACTCCAAAAAACAGGTCTAAGGAACAATCTTCCTTTGAAACAACACCAAATATGCCGCCCATTAAAAAACCTCTGAAAAAATAAAATCTACGTACATTATATAGAAAATTCAAAAAAAATCTATTAGTATGAGCCTAATTAATTTTAAATCTGAAAAAGAAGAGTATCGGTCTTATTTATGGAAGAAAAACGCGAAGTAAAGATTTACGGAATCTACAGGCACTTTAAGAATAAGTATTATATAGTAGAAGATGTTGCATATCATTCAGAAACTAAAGAAGAATACGTTGTATACCGCCGACTGTACGATGATAATTCGCTCTGGATCCGCGAAAAGAATATGTTTTTGTCAGAAGTTGATCATGTAAAATATCCTGATGTTCAGCAGAAATGGCGCTTTGAACTTGTAGAAGAAATCTGTAAATAAGTTTGCATAAATAAGAATAAAAATGATGAAGAGTAAAGGCCTGTTCATTATAGGTCGACAGAACATTTATTATTTACATGTATAGAACAGCAAAATAATGGTGTCCGTCAATTTTGGGCCCCCTGGGAAGCCGTCCAGACACCTTGGGGTTCAAAAGACGTGATTTTTATGTTCCAAGGCAAGAGTTGTTTCCAGTCATCTTCAGTCCAGCCGTCAGTATCTGCAGCTTGTTCAAAAATACAACGAAGATAATCTTCTGGATTTATATTATGTATTTTAGCACATTCAATTAACGAAAACAAGAGACAGCTGGAACGAGCGCCATCTTCAGAACCTGCAAAAAGCCAGTTTTTGCGGCCAAGAACAAATGGTTT
>JAFOSK010000015.1 GCA_017392945.1 Treponema sp. | reverse complement strand
ATAGACTTGAACAATCTTATTGTACACCTTCGAGGAAAGCTTTTTTGCTATAAGCTTTTGTCTCTCACCCGCATAGCGGGTGGTTTATTATGAAAATATTTCGCTTCGCTACATATTTTCACGGGCTCACGAGCCCATAAAAAAAATCCCGCGGTATAAATAATCTGTCTAAATACAGCCAGCACTACTTGGCTGAGCGACAAATGCGGATGCCCTCGTCGTTATCTCTTTCAATAGGTGGGTAGCCGCGCCGGGTAGAAACAGACGCCATGTCACCGGAGAGAGACCAAGCGCCACCGCGTATAACGCGGCTTTCACCCGACGAACCGCCAACAGGATCTGTCTCATCACCTGTCGAAATGGTGCTGATATGCCAGTCGTAGCACCATTCACGTACGTTTCCACTCATGTCATACAAGTCAAGTGCGTTTGGATTTTTTTTACCGACTTCGTGTGTTCCGACTCCTGCCATTCCCAACGATACAGTCGTATCAGATGTTGTTCCTGTTAATAAATTATACCTGTACCAGCCTACTTGTATCTAAACCTGCATTTAACGAAGTATAATTGGTAGTTCCCTCAGCCCCATCTGCACCGCTGAACATGTAGTTCCATGCAGCCACAGTCTGATTTCCACCACGGGCTGCAAATTCCCATTCTGCTTCTGTCGGCAGGCGGTAGCCGTTTGCACCAGCTGCCAGGGTTACTGTTGCTTCAGTAATATGACCGTTTGTTTCCGAACTTACTGCTGTAATTTGTATTGTGTATGCTTTTGTAAGATTAAGTTTCTCGCTCAATACATTGCAGAAATATACTGCATCATACCATGTTACATTTTCTACAGGGCGGTATTTCTGGATTTCACCCTCTGCAATCACATATTTTGTACTTCCGTCGCTGCAGCACGATGGTTCTGCATCAAGCGTATATTTTGTTCCCCCAACCGTTACTTTCTGTCCTTCCATTACAGCTTTGTAAAATTCTTGTGTTACTTCGTACTTTCCCATAATGAACGGGCTTAATGTAACATTACGGCCTTCTATAAATACACCTTTATAATCAGCAACAGACGATTCTATAAAATCAGAACCTACAACTGCTGCTACAGAATTCATAACTTTTTTATCTGCTGTTTTTTCAAGCAAAACGCCGTTAAGTTTAATTCCGTTATCTGTTAATTCAAATGAATCAGGCTGTTCTGGTTGCTCAGGTGTCCCTGCTGTTCCGCCGCTTTTCTAGCCAAGCAGCACTGCTGCCGCAAGGTTTGAACTGTCGTCAGCATTTGTGTCACATGAGGCAAACCCAAATAAAACTGCCGCAATGCCGGCAAGTGCTAAAATTTTAGATACTTTTAATTTTTTCAATTTATTTCTCCCTCAAAAAAAACTGTAAAAATTATATCACAAATTTTCCTCCAAGAAATGCATTTTTTATCACTTAACCTCGTTATATAAGGTATGGAGAAATGTGATAGAAAATGTATTTCAAACCATTTGAAGAACTTACCTTTTCTGACGACTTTATGTTCGGAAAAGTAATGCAGGACCCAGAAATATGCACCGGAGTTTTAGAACGCCTTTTGCACATTAAAATTGACCGTCTTGAATATCCTCAGCTGCAGAAAATCATAAGCCCGTATTATACCAGCCGAGGCATACGGCTCGATGTATACGTAAAGGATTCAGACCGCGTGTTTGACATTGAAATGCAGTCCACCCCGCAGGACGCATTGGAAAAACGCATGCGTTATTACCAGTCCATGCTGGACATAGACGACTTAATCCGTGGCAGCAGCTACGACGAACTTAAAGAAAGCTACGTAATCTTTATCTGTAAGATTTCGCCATTTAAGAAAGACAGCCCGGACTGGAACCACCCCGTCTATAAATTTGAAACAATGTGCCGCGACTATCCCGATGTCATATTTAATGACAGCGCATGCAAATTGATTTATAATGCAAGTGCATACAAAACCGAAAAAGATCCTGAACTCCGGGCTCTCCTGAATTTTGTATGCAAGAACAATGCAGACGACAATTTTACCAGAAAGATTACCAGTCTCATTGACAAAATCAAGCAGAACGAAATCAATAAAACGGAGTACATGAGTATGAACATACACGAGTACGACAAGTTCAGGGCCGGCAAGAAAGAAGGGATAGCAGAGGGAATGGCAGAGGGTATTAAGAAAGGAATTAAACAAGGTACACTTGCCGGTGCGCAGCAGAAAGCGATGGAAGATGCAAAAAAGCTACTCAAAATGAATGTGCTGAGTTTAGAACAAATTGCAGAAGCCATAAATTTACCTATAGAACAAGTAAAAAAACTTGCAGAAGAAATTCATAAAGACTAGTTAATCCATTCAAAAATTCAACCGGGAGATTCCTATGAACGAAATAATTAAAGCAATGAAAGAACGCCGGAGTATCCGCAAGTTTAAACCGGAACTTCCGTCTAAAGATATTCTTGAACAGATTGCAGAAGCCGGACTCTATGCCGCAAACGGCAAGGGGAAACAGGCTTCAAAAATCATCATTGTTACAGACAAAAAGCTCCGCGACAAAATCAGTGAAATGAACCGCAAAATCGGCGGATGGAACGAAGGCTTTGATCCGTTCTACGGCGCTCCTGCCATGCTCATCGTAATTGCAGAAAAAGACTGGAACAACAGGGTTTACGACGGCTCGCTTGTAATGGGGAACCTTATGCTTGCCGCCCACTCGCTTGGCCTTGGCAGCATCTGGATTCACCGCGCAAAAGAAGAGTTTGAAAGCGACGAAGGCAAAGAAATTTTAAGACAGCTTGGAATTGAAGGCGAATGGGAAGGCATAGGTCACTGCGCCGTAGGCATAATTGACGGCGACATTCCTTCTCCTGCCCCGCGCAAAGACGGCCGCACCGTTTGGGCGGAATAGCGCCCAAACCCGTTCCTACTCCCTGAACAAATTCGTTACATGGAATTGAGTCAGATCCTTTACGACTTCTGCCGCTATCATCATGCCGGCGGCCGAAGGCACAAAGGCGTTGCTGCCAGGCGTCTGTTTTTTTAGGGACCCATGCCGATCAGGCGTTACGCCAGAACCGTCTTCAACCCCAGATTCCGCTTCATCGGCTTGCGGAGAAATCGACGGTTCCGTTGAAAACACAACTTTCAGCCTTTTGATGCGGCGCTTCTTCAATTCGTTGCGCATCACGCGGGCAAGCGGACAAACAGAAGTGCGCGTAATATCAGCAACCTTAAGCTGTGACGGATCAACCTTGTTTCCGGCTCCCATACAGCTGATAACCGGCTTTTTTAGAGCTTTTGCACGGGTGATGATTTCAAGCTTCCCTGTAACTGTATCTATGCAGTCCACTATATAATCATACTTTGAAAAATCAAACTGATCAGCCGTATCAGGCATATAAAATACCTTCCATTTTGTAACCTTGCAATCCGGATTTATATCGTGTATGCGTTCTTCGGCTACATCAACCTTGTTTTTTCCGATCGTGGAATGAAGGGCATAAATCTGACGGTTAAGATTTGAAAGACAAATCTTATCATCATCAACAATATCAATTTCACCGATTCCAGAACGAACAAGAGCTTCTACAACATAACTGCCCACTCCACCTATGCCAAACACAATGACCCTGGCGTTATAAAGCTTTTCCATATTCTCTTTTCCGAATGTAAGTCTTGTTCGCATAAACTGATATGTATTCATCTAGCCCGCCTTAAATTACCTATTAGACAGATGTGTTATTATAAAGAGATACGGACTCTCTTACAAGAAGGGACTCCTATGGCCGCCATTCAACATTTCCACCCCCGCTCATTGCCCGGACGCCGCAATTCTCTTACAAAAAAAAAGGCAGTTTCCGCGTATCTGGAAACTGCCCTGCCGTAAACTAAGGACTGTAAACTCTCTTACGATGTACTAAAACCTGAATCCGATTTCCTGTAATCTTTTTCTGCTTTTTATTGTTATTTTATTCTCTGGGAAATAAAAACCTCGTCCGTCAAATTCAACCTGACAGCCCGGAGCAATTTCAATATCAAGCTTTCCTTCAAGATAACCTGAACAAAGGGTATTCCAGTCTGCTTTTCCGCCATAAATAAATTTCATCGATTTTGGAATAACAAGCCGTTCCAAATGCCTACAGTTTCCCAAAAATCCGCCGGTTATTTCTTCGCAGCCTTCTTCAAAGATAAACTCTTTTATGCAGTCCCCTGTATGTTCAGAAATCTGTGGTCGTGTAAAACCTGAAGTGTTTGTAAGCTCTGAAGCAGCAAGGGAAGCCAAACCTGTTATTTTCTTTCGCTTATAAAACTGCCAGAAACTTGGAGATCTGTTAATTCCCATCCCCATATCGTAAGGATGTGGATTTGTCTTCCAGTTTTTTGACCAGGTTATGCTGCTGACTTTTCCAAAATATATATCGCCGAAAGCAAGGATTTTTGTTTCTATTGGCAGTTTCTTGAAATATTGAAAACAGCCGCCTTCCACAATCAACACGTTCTTTCGGGAACCAGAAAGTTCAATAACACAATTCGGATGTTCTAGAGTCTCCAAATAAGGATTTCCAAGATAAATAATGCTTGCCGGCACAATCACTTTTGAAAAACCGGAACCGTAAAAAACGGTAGCAGCAACAGGATATCCTTCAATGTCTCCAGGAATATCTATTGTTTTTGATTTACCAATGTATTTTGTAATTTTTAGATAATCTTTTGATTTATCTACTGATGGTTCAACTTGAGAAAGCCAGCCTTTCTCATAGTTGCTTAAAAATTCATATTCAAAATCCGACTCTGGATTGGCGGCAAAAAGAGACAGATTCAAAACAGCAAGCACAGTCAGAAATAGAAAATTCTTTTTCATAAAAACCTCGAAAATAAAGTCCTGTGCGAAAACTCACACAGGACTTAAAATATTATTTTGCTGTCAAAACAGCCTTAATCTCTGCATTTTCCGCATCAACAGCTTTTGCAATTTCCGGAATTTCTTCAAATTTCTGAACAAATTCTTCATTCTTCAATCTGATATCAATCTGAAGAACAGGCTTTTCTTCAAGAACCTTCCAGTATTTGAAAGATTTTGCCTTTTCCAAAAGCTCTGGCTTATTTTTTACATTCACCTTTCCAGAAATAATCAACTGACGGTTCTTTTTTCCGCTGAACTTTAATGTTATATTGCAGGTCTTAGCCAAAAAGCCGAGTTTATCGTTAAGGTTAATTTTTGCAGAACAAGACGGAGCTCCCCATTCTCCGCTTTTTACAGAAACACGATTCTTTTTGTCACTCGAATACCCGTTTATCAAATTAATCAAACTTAAGAGAGCATCTCCATCCTGCAAGCTCGAAAGCCGTCTCATAAAACCGAATCGAGTATCAGGATTGCTTTTTGCTGGGCCTGGTATTGCATACTGAGTTTTTTTAAGCTCTGGATTTACATAAAAATGTCCAAACTCTCTGTAAGAACCAAGATTTTCTGCGAAGCACTTATATACAAAAACAGAAGAACTCTGTTCTTGTATGTAATTAATAACTTTATTTACACGATCGCCTGCTGTATCGCCTTTTAGATAGTCTTTTACGGTAGCACCGTTATCAGCCCTGACACCTTTTAATAACCGATGTTCTCTGCCTTCAATAAAGTTTTTAACAGCACCTGCAATACTGGTTAAAATCGACTTATCAACAGTAAAGCCGTTCATTTTTTCATTAGCTGATACCAAAGACTGTGCAAGTTTCTTCTTCTTATTGTTATCGTAAGACATAACACTTCTTGAGCATCTTTCAAGATCATCCAGAAATGCAGCCACAGGCAAATAAAAATAAGTAAACTCTTTTCCGAAAATCGTAGAAAGCTGTTCTGCATGAGTTACAGCAGTATCAAATTTCTGCGCATTTAAAAGATTTACAATAATATCACCAGCCTGTTTTCTAGTTTCCGGATTTTCACTGTCACTTCCCAAGGCTTCATACTGCTGCTTTACAAGTTCAGCAGTTTTAGCATCTGCAATACTTTCCCTGATTCCATTTACACTTTCAGCAACATCCGAAATGGCACTAAAAATTCCCATATTTATTTTCCTCCTCGTTTTCTATCTCCGACTTTTTTGAAGTAAACCCTCTGTATTTGAAAAATATTATACAAGCGTTTTTTTCTCCCGTATTCAGTGAAAACTCACTTTATTCTTGTGAGTTTTCTCTATATATTTCTGCCGCCCGATGAAGTACAATAAACTTATGATTGAGATAATCAGTATTGATGACCACGAAATGATAAGTCTGGGACTGGAAAGGGTATTTTCTGAAACTTCGGATATCAGGGTCTCCGGCTTCTGCAAAACAAAAGATGAGGCTGTCGCCTTTGTCGGCACAAAATCTCCCCAAGAATTGAATCAGACAATTGCAATGATCGACATAAAGCTTGAAAACGAAAGCGGCTTTGACTGTGCCGATTTTCTTATCGGGCGCGGGATAAACTGCCTTATGTATTCTTCTTTTTCAAGTGCGGGCTTTATCGTAAAAACGATGGAGCACAAAATCAGAGGCTTTATCTCCAAAAATGCCGCTCAATCAGAAATCCTGGAAGCAATCCGTGCAGTCGCGCGCGGCGAAACCTACATACAAAAAGATTTGATCCCTGACATGATGTACGTAAGCGGAATAATGGTCACACTCACCAAAAGAGAACGAGAAATTTTAGATTTGATAGCAGAACATCTTCCGAACGAAGTAATTGCCGAACAGCAGAATCTTTCTAAACGCAGTGTAGAAAACTACGTTTCGCGCATATTTGATAAATTCAACGTCAGAAACCGTTATGAGCTAGAAAAACTGCTGTAGGTGTATTTTCCAGTTTTGAAACCAAGGCGGTTAAGACTGAGATCCCAGAGCCCTGTCGAAGGAGCGGAACCAACAACAGTTACAAAGTTTCATTAAAGTACCGTAATGACCTTACGGCAAGCAGATATATGCCCCATGCAGCAAAAACACATATAAACCTGTCTGCAATATTCACAGGGATCCGAACCGCAATTTCAAGCAAAAGCCTTGAACTGATTTTGCTTTGCCATAAAAACGACAGAAAATCTGTCTGGCTGGTTGCGATATTATAATCTTCTATATTATTCAAGATGTAACCTATAGTTCCGCCAGAAACGCTCATCACAACGCACATCAAAATGCTCAGGATTATCAGCTTTATAAAAACAGTCTGCTTTGAATCAATTCTTCTGATATAACGTCCCTTGAAACAGCCTGCCGTAACAGCTGCAAGAAAATGGCAAATTATAAAAAAATGAGCCGGCTCAATTTTTGGGGTCAGCATAAAATCAATGATGTGATAAAAAACACCAGCAAGGACACCCCACCAGGGCCCTGCAAGAAAACTTAATGACATGATAAAAATTGTGTCACAAAAAAGAGGAAGATGATTCACCCAGGCAACAAAGTCGCAGATTAAATAATCCAGAAGGCCACAGAGAATACTTAATAAAAAAAATACAACTCTCTCCCAATTCTTATAACATAATTGGAAAGACATACGGACAGTATAACATATTTTGCAAATTTTATGTTATAATATGGATATGAAAAAAGACTTTTGTCTTATTTTTTTGATTTTGCTTGCCGGGTTCCAGGCTTTTAGTCATAACTCTCAGAAACAAAAAGAAAGCCTTTACATAGAACCTCTTACTCAAAAATGGCTGGAATTTGAAACTCTTTTGAAAGACGAGAAAACCTCGGCGCAGGAGTATTTAAACGGCATCAATGCATTTTATGCCGAAGTTGAAAAAGCCCGTCCGTCTGATACTGTACTTTATTATTATCCAGAGGCAGAGTCAATTTACGACATCATTTATACATATTCCAAGGAACTTACGGCCCTTACAAAAAGCAGACCCCTGGATTCCCTGCAATTTCAGGAATTATACCAGAAAATCAGCCCAGCAATCCATGACTGGGAAATCTTACAGAAAAATCTTGCAAGATTTCAGCTTGAGCAGGTCTATTACTCTTATAGAATTTTAATTGCCGTACTTTTTGTTTTAATAATCCTTACACTGGTTTTCTTTGTAATGTATCTTTTGATTTCAAAAAGCAGAGAAGAAAACAAGGCATTTACCGTCCTTTTGCTTAAAGCCCAGGAGGCAGAGAGGGAACGTATTTCTAACGAACTGCATGACACTGTCTGTCAGGATTTAAGAGTCCTGCAGTTCCAGCTTGAAAACAAGGAATCCATAAGTCTTTGTAAAAAGATTGCATCTGATGTTCGTAATACATGCTACGCCCTTACACCGTCCGATCTGAACGAAGGCCTTCTTGAAGCCCTTATTTCTCTGTGCGCTTTGAGCAGACAAAGAAGCGGCTTGAATATTATTCTAAGCATTCAGGAAGACATCAAAAAGAATACTGCATTCAAGTATTTCTCTAAAGACAAAAATCTGAACATTTACAGAATCGTTCAGGAGATTCTCTCAAATGCCGTAAAACACGCAAACGCAGAAAATATCAGTATATTAATACGAAGTTTTAGCAAAACTCATTTCCGGATTATAATTTCCGACGACGGAAAAGGTTTTGATTTAAAATCTGCCCTTAAAAAGAAAAATCATTTCGGTTTAAAGAACATTATAGCAAGATGTGAAAATTTCAGCGGCGAAATCTCTGTTAACTCAGAAAAAGGACTCGGCACTCAAATTACCTTAAATGTTCCATACAAATAAGTTTTTACAGAAACCTTTTTTAGAACAGATAAGGAAGTATATAAAAAACTCAGCATACACAGTATTGATATAATTTTTTTTTGCATTTAGACTATCTCAGTTTGTACCAAAGGAGCCCGACATGAAAATTGCAGTAACTTACGAAAAAGAAACCGGAAATGTTTTCCAGCATTTTGGAAAAACTCAGTATTTTAAGATTTTTCAGATTGAGGGCGGAAAAATCATCTCCTCGGAAATAATTGATAACGGCGGGAACGGTCACCATGCACTTCCACCTTATCTTAAGAGCCTTGGAGTAGAAACCTTGATTTTGGGAAACCGTGGTCAGGGAGCAATAGACGCTATTGCAGCAGCAGGATTAAAAGAAATGCCGGGAATCACAGGCAGCGCAGACAAAGCCGCAGAACTTTTTGCAAAAGGTGAACTTAAAGCTAATTTTGAAGCCAGGTGTAATCACCATGGAGAAAACCACCACCACGAATAATGCATTGATTCCAGTTCATCAGCGACAAGCTTTCTATGTCGTAATCTGGAATCGGATTAATCGTGTCAGACTCAGGATGTTTTACTTTTCCATTTTGAGCAAATCTCATATGTCATAACAGGTAAATGATCTCAAAACACTGATCATTTCTTAATTTCATGCTAGACTCATTTCAAAAGGAGTTCCTCTATGCCAAGCATTTTAATAAAAGACACAACCAGAGAGCAGCGCGAACAGATTGTAAGGGAAGCCTTAGGCAACGATTACGATGTAGGATGCGGATACGAATCCACCGGTATCAATTACGACCTTTACATTGAAGGAAAAAAAGAACTCCGTGAACTGAATATGGAGGCAAACTGCGGCTTTGAAGTAGCCCACCCTGAAGAAATCAAATCCGGCTGCGGCTCAACCGGAATGTAATAACCGACCAGCTTCCCTTAACACACTCTTGCACTCACACAACATGCATAACACCCCGCAACGCCCCGATGAAAGGTAAATTGCTATCGCAATTTGCTATTTTACCCCAGCCAGCCTATCCCGGAGCGTTTTTTCTACAAATAACCTTCTGCATCATCAATAGCACCGATGATATAATATTTCTCACATTCCTCTGGGAATTTCTTTGCGGTTTCTTTTATGCAGTTTACAAATTCCTTACTTTTAGTTTTTTCAACTATTTCGTCAAAAATTTCTGAAAGCCATGAAAAGTCACCCTCTGTACAATCATTTTTTATAAAATCAACTGTCTCAGGGAGATGGTTAGACATAATTGAAGAAAACTCTTCATCATATTCATCAAGTTGCCAATAACATTCACCAAAAATTTTGGGTCTAATGTTTAGGAAAAGCCTAAAAATTTCTTTATATGGTACTGTTCCAACTTTGCTTTTTATTTCCTTCAGTGCTGAATGAAAATCATCGTCACAATTAAAATACTGTTCCATTGTTATGTTCTCCTATGTTTATCTGACTGATTACTGTCTGGGAATATAGAGCCTACGGTTCCATGTGTTTTTATTACAATAACCCAAACACCTTTGTATTTTCCATAAAGCTTTATTCCATCTTTTGCATGGGAATTATGCTTTAATCCTAATACATGCTCGGTAGCCTTAACGACATCTTTTTGCCCCCCATGACTTAGGAAACCATGATTGCCCAGTACCACTGCGTTTGCTTTTGTCTTTCCAATGATTCGGAACATTTCCCACACGGACACCATTCTTATATGTCTTAACGATATTATATTTTATACCGTTTTTTTTCATAAAATCTATGGCAGCCTGCCCATGTCCACCGCTTTTCAATCTTATGGGAACACCTTTCTTAGATGGTGTTGTATATTTCCCTTCAAGGCTGTGAATAAGAGCTTTATGGTGAATTAATCTACTACCATGCGTGGTGTAATAAATACCACTTCTTCCGCTACCCATTCTTTTTACCTCCATGTAAATGCTGCATCTTTGTCCAGTCGTCAAAATGAACAAACTGAACATCCTTTTTGAACTCTCCAAAAATCGAATCTGGCATTGCTCCGTATACACAGACTATTTCCGGTTCGATTTCCTTGATGAACGAACGCAAGCCTTCTCTTAGATGATGTTTGTATTCAGCAGTTTTGCAGCAGCCGTAAGTTCCGAGAGAATAGATTCCGTGCTTTTCAAGTCCTAAAAACGCAAAAGGAAGTTCATCAGAAATAAAGCGTGTGTAGCTTCGTTCATCTCCCCAGCGCACATTCGGAATTACATAGATTCCCTGTGTCTGAAGATAATGTCCAATTTGGCGGTTCAGATATGTGTTTGTCATCTGCAAAACCAGAGGCATATCGTAGTACAAACTGCAGTCAGGTGAGATAACACCTTTGAACTTTTTGATCGAAGTAAGCTGTGCTTTTGTAGTGGTCAGGATGTCACGGAACCGGATATCATGCTCATAAAAGCAGACGAATTCATCGCAGTTTTCTGATTTGTTCCGTTCGCTGAACGGAATCATGCTTTTGGGAATTATGAATTTCTCTGGCTTTTTGATAAGCGGGATTTCAAGCTGCCCTGTAAATACAGCAGTCTCTACCAGTTCGGCATTGAAGCCGTCATCTATAATATTTTTTGCGTCTTTAATTTTCATTTTTTCACCTCATGGTAAATAGTTATATTTTGATAATTTCAGACGGCTTACCCGATTAGGCATGAGCAAACCGCCTGAACCGATTTTTAGGCAATCTCTACCGTTTCAGAAATTGCTTCTACAAGATACTTGCGCTCATAGCCGGACTTCCCAGCGTAACGGGTGCGGACAACTATCTTGTACTTACCGCTTGTTAAAGTCTGCGGAATTGCAAACAGAAGTTTTGAAGGTAAGTTGTAAATCAAAGCTGATTCAACTTTTATCCAGAAAGTTTCATCGCTTGAAATTTTTCCGTTCTCATCAACAGCAGCGAACCAAATTCCAGAGTCATCACCACCGACCTTAAGGCTGGAACCTTCAAGTAATACAGAACCATTTGCAGAAAGAGTTCCGTTTGTTTTGCCGGTTGCAACATCTGTAACGGTTGTAATTACACCGCTCGGAGCAACATATTCAGAAGAAGCTATTTCAACATTTTGAACTGCATCCTTCAGAGTCTGTGTTGCGGTGAATTTAACAGTAAGAGCAGGCTTCCCAGTTTCACTGTCAACTGTTCCCTTACCAGCTATGTAGAAAGTTCCAAGTTCACCGAACTTAACCGCATTACCTGCTGCAAGAACTTTAAGCACCGTATTTGCATAGGCGTTCAAAACGCTTGCAACAGTACCTAAATCCACAAGAGGAACCGCATTTGCCATTGCATCCAGAATGTTCTGAGTGCTGTAAGTAAACCGTTCCACTTTGCCGTAGAAGCTTTCAGTTCCGTCTTTAGCGAACTGATTTTTCTGTAACTTAACGGAAACTCTTCCGTTAGCCGACTCCTGAAGTTTAATAAAAGCGTTATTCTCGCTCATGTTTTACTCCTCCATACTTTGAGTTTTTTCGCCGCGCGCATAACAAAAAAAACGCAAGAGTGTGGTATAATAGTTTTAGAAAGCAAAGGATTTTCAGAAACTCTGTTTTCTCTTTGCTGACTAAATGATAAATGGAGCGAAGATACCCAAATCGGGCTTATACGGAATTAAAGTGAGCAAAAAATGATTGAAAATCAGAATTATACGGAATTAAAAATAAATTTCGCTGATTTTATAAATCGCTTAGATGTATTCTTGATAAAAGATACAAAAGGCGTAGATTTTATGTACGAACTAGTTAGTAACGCTCTTAAAGATGGTGTATCGAATCCATTTAATACTAAAAACAACTCACGATATTTGAATAATGAAAAACTACCAAAACCAAGAGCCGAAGTAATAAATGAAAATTTTGACAAAGAAAAACTAACAGAGTATTTTCAATCTATCTTTGATAATGGCGACAATGATGACAATGTAAACGACCTTTGTGAAGAATTCTTTCCTACAAATCCAAATATTACCTTTAGCAATCTTGCTCAGGAATTAACAAAATTATTTCAAGCCATAATAAGAAACCGGCTTTTAGAAAAAGACACTCGTCCTGGCGAAAATTATGAAGAGACAATCTCTCTTGAAGAAGAAAAGGATTTTGAAAATAAAATCAAAGAAACTGTAAAAGCCATTTATGCCATAGCAAGCAGTGATGAGCTAAAAGAGCATCCTATTTCAGCTACATACATAGCAAAAAAGATACCTGATGATTTTCTTTTGCAGGATGATGTTCAGCATAAAGTCACAAAATTTTTCAGCAAGATAAATCAGTATTTCGTTGAAGAACAAAGAGAAGGCGCAATGCCCGCAGATTTTGTAACTAAACGAGTTCATGAACAATACGAAGCATTAAAAGAAACTTGTAATGATAAACTCGAAATATTTAATGCACTGACAGGTTTCTTTTTGACCAAAGCAAAATTACCGGATGAGTATAATCGAGCTGCACAATGTGTTGTAGCCTATTTTGTTCAATTGTGTGAGGTGTTCGATGTTCCTACCGAATAAAACAATTCCCTATTCAGATTCCGTAATCGCAAGATTCCCGATAATTATTGACGCTTTAAAAGATAGTAAGCAGAACATTCATAGCCTATATAAAAAAAACAAGAAAAAATTTCTCAACATACAGAATTACATAGAAACTTTAGACTGTCTTTTTGCACTTGGAAGAATTGACTTTGACGAAACAAAAGAGGAGATACGTTTATGCTCTGTGAAATAAAGTGTGATGCTTTTAAAACAAGTGAAACTTTCCAGATATATGATGGCTTGAATATTATTCTCGGACAAGATAGCAAAGCGAATTCCATAGGGAAATCAACTTTTCTTCTGGCGATAGATTTTGCTTTTGGTGGAAATTCTTATGTGGATTCAAAAAACAAAATCGTTAAACTTTTTGGAAATCACACAATATGCTTTGCACATAAATTTGAAACCAACACATATTATTTTAGCCGTTCAACTGAAACTCCAGATGTAGTTGCAAAATGTGATGAGAGTTATAAATCAATAGGCGAGAATATAAACCTAAAAGAGTTTACAGACTTTCTGAAAAAAGAATATAAACTTGAAAAATCCGAATTGACTTTCCGCGAAATTGTTTCGGTATACTCTCATATTGCAGGAAGATTTGAAACAGATTTTGAAAATCCCCTTAAAAATGAAGGAGATACGAGCCAATCAAAAGGTATAACCAGATTTGAGAAACTTTTTCCTGAATACGAAAACATAAAGCCAAAAGCAAAATCTTTAGAACTTGCAGAAACAAAGGCAAAGGCTTTCCAGTCTGCCGCAAATTACGGCTTTATAAAATCAGCCGCCAGTTCCGACAAGGAAGCCCAAAAATTAATTTCTGAAAAAGAAGAATTGATAAAGGATTTGGACGAAACGAAAACTGGAAAGGTTCAGGAAATTTTTGCGTTTGAGGGAAAAACTGCTCAAGAAGCCGCTGATATAAAGAACGAATTGAAAAGACTTCGTTCAAAGCGTTCAAGACTGCAAAGTGAGATTGCTTCCATTCAAAAACTTGACTCGACCTCAAAAGTTTCTGAAGATGATTTAAAAGTTTTACAAACATATTTTCCGTCCGTAAACCTAAAAAAAATACAAGATGTGCAGAGTTTTCATAATTCTATTCATAAAATCGTCAACAAAGAATGTAAGGACGAAGAGGAAAAACTTAATAAGAGGCTTTTAGATGTCATAAAAGAAATTGAGGAACTAGAAAACAGAATAAGCCCAGATTTAAAAGATATTCCGCAAACTGTTCTTGAAGAATACGGCAAGAAATCTGTCAGAATAGAACAAATTGAAAAATCGCTTGAATACTATGAACTGAAAAAGAATTTGCAGAGCGAAAAATCGAACGCAGAAAATGAACTTCGTATGACACAGGAACAGGCTTTGTCCTCAATTGCAGGAAAAGTTAATAATGCATTAGCTGGATTTGATGAAGAAAACAAAAACTTGATTTTTGAATTCCCTAGTCAAAAATCATACAGTCTTTACAGAGAAAATGATGTTGGAACAGGAACCAAGCATTTAAATTTGATTATATTTGATTTGGCAGTTCTTTCTATAACGGATGTTCCGTTTTTGATTCATGATTCTTATATTTTCCATGAACTTGAAGACGAAAGAGTAAATTTCAGCCTTTCTCTATATGTCGATTTTTGCAAAAAGTACAGGAAGCAGATTTTTATTGCTTTAGACGGACAAGATAAATGCAATGAAAACTCAAAAGCCATAATTGAAAATGCAAAAGTTATTCATCTTGGAAAGGGAAAAGAAACTTTATTCGGCGAGAAAAAGGAGTAGTTACTAGAGGCTCATAGTCTATTTACCTTGAGTTCATCGACTATTTACCACTGTTACAAAGACTATGAGCCGCAGGTACATAATAGCTGGGCTTACAGAAAATAGTACTTGTACACTTGTCTGTGTACATTACTCTAATCCTTTAAAAACTCTTCCATCGTATCTACAAGTTCGCTGAAATTTGAACGCAGACGCTTCATCAACTCTTTTGTGCGCCTTTCGTTATGGCTTATTACGCTGCCTGCCGGAAGAAACAGTTCGTATGGCTCTACTCCAAAGGCATTGGCTAAATCCACTATAGTTTCAAAACTGCCCCATTTGCGGCCGGTTTCCAGGTCACTGTAAAATTTTTCTGTAATATGAACTTTCTCTGAAATTTCAGCCTGACTTAACTTTTTTTGAGTCCGTAAAGTCCTCAAATTCATCGTATAAATTGCTTTTAACTCTTGAATATTCATTTTTAAAGAATACAGTGCCTATTTGTTGGTTTATAACATTCATTTTATAACTATATAATTACAATATGATATTATAAAATAACTTTTAGATATTCTTTTCGTTCATTTTTACCGACAATATGAAGTAGAAAACCGTCTATTTGAAATATTTATGGAGAACTACAAATGCCTTTTATCGACACACCGGAAACAAACGCCTTAAAATCAAAAGTGGAAAAACTTCTTTCAGAAATACCAGATTTTGTAGATGAGAATAGAAACTTAAAAATCAATGTGATAAAAGACTGTGCAGAAAATGGAAATGTAAAGCTACTAGAGCCTCTGCTCAAAAATCCGCAGACTAAAAAAGCGTTCTTTTCACCTGTTCTAGACAGCATTGTTTTTAGCACTGCAAAATTCAAGGAATTTCTGGAATATTCTTCCGCCTGTAATTCTTACTCAAAATACCTAGGGCAGAAGATTGGACTTTATATGGGAGATTCTTCTTTACTCGACAGAAACGAGGTAGTGCTTAATTTTCCTTTTAAAGATTGCGTGCTTGAAGGAGGCCAAAGAAAAGAAGACGGCTTGGATACCTATTATGAGTATGATGACAAAAAAGGTGAATATACAGAAAAACAAAGCAAACGTCGCGAAGTTTTTTACAACGAAGTGTTGGCACAGGACGAAATTGATTCTCTTTTTAGTTCGAAAGCCTTTTGCAATGCAAAGCGATATGAAAAAGGTAAGGCTGAAAAATGCATAAAAGTTAATCGTGATGCAGAATTGAATACAAAGAGAGGACTTCCAGAAGATACCATAACTGACAATCTGATTATAAAGGGAAACAACCTGCTTGCACTTCATTCACTTAAAAAGGAATTTGCCGGAAAGATTAAGCTGATTTATATTGACCCACCATATAATACTGGAAGCGACAGTTTTGCATATAACGATAACTTCAATCATTCGTCTTGGCTTACTTTTATGAAAAACAGACTGGAAGTAGCAAGGGAGCTATTGAGATATGACGGTTTTATTGCTATTCACTGTGATGATAATGAACAAGCCTATTTACAAGTTTTATTGAATGATATTTTTAGTCATGATAATTATCTAAACACAGTTTGTGTGAAAATGTCTCATTTAAGTGGAATGAAAATGAGTCACAAAGATAGAAAAATTCCCAAAATAAAAGAGTTTATCCACATTTACAAGCGTTTTGGAAATCCAACATTAAACGAATACTTTATTGCTGGAGAATGGCAAACCGTTCTTGATAGATACACTAAATTTGTTGAAAAATGTGATGATGATTGCAAAAACTGGAAAGTAAGAAATTTAAACGAGAAAATAAAAGAACTAAACATTCCTCAAGATAAACGGCTCGATTTTTGTATTGAAAATGCTTCAAACATTTTTCGTACAGCCGTAAATGATTCTTTTTCAAAATTTCCTAAGAATAAATACTTTGAAAAAATAAAATCTGCTCAAGGATTGGAAAAATTTATTTTTAATGGAGAAGAAGTAATTTTTGCAGATGCTAAAATAAAAGTTTTTGAAGGTAAAAAACTTCCTGCTGAAAGTATTGGCGATATTTGGTCGGATATTGGAATAAATAATCTTCATAATGAAGGAAATGTTCAGCTTCAAAACGGAAAAAAGCCAGAAAAACTACTAGAAAGAATTATATCTGTTTTTTCCTCAGAATCTGACATTGTTCTCGACTATCACCTCGGTTCTGGTACTACCGCGGCTGTTGCTCATAAAATGAATCGTCAATATATCGGCATAGAGCAACTTGATTACGGTGAAAATGACAGTGTTGTGCGTTTGCAAAATGTCATAAACGGAGACCAATCTGGTATTTCAAAATCTGTAAATTGGCACGGCGGAGGCTCATTCGTATATCTTGAACTGGCAAAGAAAAACGAAACTGCATTGGAACAGATTTCTGCCTGTAAATCTCTTGAAGACCTTACGGAATTATTCGATGAACTTTGCTCAAAGTATTTTCTTCACTACAATGTGCGTGTAAAAGAATTCCGCAAAGAAATAGAAAGCGAGCACTTCAAGCAGTTGAGCCTTAAACAGCAAAAAGAAATGTTCTCCCGTATGCTGGATTTGAATCAGCTTTATGTAAACGCAGATGATCGCCACGATAAAAACACAGGACTTACAAAAGATGACATTGCCATCACAGAAGATTTTTATCAGCTCAAAAAGGATGGTGAATAATGCTCTGTGATAAAATAGAAAATCAGAAAGAAGTTTTGGACGAAGAAACTTTTGCCATCCCAGAATATATTACAAATAATCTCCGCTACCCTCTTTATGACTGGCAGCGTGTTGCTTTAGAAAACTTTTTGATTAATGAACGATTGCGACAGAAAAAAATATCAAAAGGTGAAAATCTTCCTCCAAATCATCTTATGTTCAATATGGCTACTGGAAGCGGAAAAACTCTTGTCATGGCAGCCTTAATTTTATATTACTACAAGCAGGGTTACAGGAATTTCATTTTCTTTGTAAATCAAAATGCAATTCTTGGAAAGACACAGGCAAACTTTATAGACAGCTCGCATAATAAATATCTTTTTGCAGAAAATATCGTAATTGACGGTATACATGTAAATATCCGCGAAGTAGAAATGTTTTCTAATTCGTCAGACGACATTCAGATAAAGTTTACGACAATTCAAAAGCTTCATAATGACATTTATAAAGAAGGCGAAACCGCCCTGCTTCTTTCGGACTTGCAGAAACGCAATATAGTTTTATTCGGAGATGAAGCCCATCATTTAAATGCGTCTACTTCAAAAAAGAAAGCTTCTGCAAATGAACTTTCAGATGACATTTCATTTATGGGAGAACTAAAAGACAGCGCAAAAGAAGAGGATATAGAGCGTTCCTGGGAACATACGGTAAGGCAATGCATTCTCAAAAAAGATGGAAAATCAACGAACTTAAATAAAAATGTCCTTCTTGAATTTACAGCTACAATTCCAAATACGGATGAAGTAAAAGAAAAATACAAGGACAAAATTATTTCAAAATTTGAACTTAAAGATTTTGTAGAAGCGGGCTGTACAAAACATATCAGGCTTGTAAGAAGCAATCTTGAACTGCGAGAACGAATTTTACAGGCACTTCTTTTAAATTGGTATCGTTATGCAATCGCTACAAAATATGGAATTGCAAATTATAAGCCGGTGATTTTGTTCCGCAGCAAAACAATTGAAGAGTCAAAGGCTGATTATCAAAAATTTTTAGAACTGTGCAAAACTGTAAAAGCTGAAGATTTTGATTTTGCGAAAAAACTTTCAAAAGTCAAATTAGACGAGAATGATCCATACAATCTTGACGGACGCATTTTTGAACGAATAGCGATTTACCTAAAAGAAAATAATATTTCTTTTGAAACTGTTGCTCTGTATATCCGCGAAAACTTTAAGGAACGCAACATCATTATCACAAACAGCAAGGACGGAACAAAAACAAAAGAACGAACGAATTCCGAACAGGACAGACTGTTAAACAGTCTTGAAGATTCAAACAATCATATTCGCGCAATCTTTACCGTACAGCGACTTACAGAAGGTTGGGATGTCTTGAATCTTTATGATATTGTCCGTCTTTATGAAGGTCGCGATATGAATTTTCATAGTAAAAAAGCCGGTAGCAGCACAACAAGCGAAGTTCAATTGATTGGTCGTGGCGTACGGTATTATCCGTTTTCATATAAAGATAAAGAGAGAAACCGCCGTAAGTTTGATGATGACTTGCAGAATGAACTTCGTGTTCTAGAAGAATTTTATTTTCATTCCGATGAAGACCACAGATATATTTCTGAACTTTCAGCAGAACTTAAAAATCGTGGACTTATTCAGGAAAAGAGGACGCAGAAAATATTCCGCATAAAAGAAGATAAAAAAGACGCTCTTAAAGGAATGTATCTTTTTGTAAACGAGCAGAAAGAAAATCCTGAACGACGGCTAAAAACTCTTCCAGAAGATTTTAAGAATCTTCCAGCATTTGAATCAAAAATTCTTACAAGCATTTATTCCGAAGTGCAGTCTGTAGATTTTTCCAAAAAAGAAGATGAGCGCTATGTTGCAGAATCTGACGCATTATCTACGTTAACAAAATCTTTTGCCGAAATTCCGCTTCATATCCGGCAAAAAGCTTTTCACAGGCTCAACACAAATCCAGAAAGCTATTTTAGTTTTGAAAATTTAAGGAAGCATTTTTCTGTAGAAAGCGCTGATGATTTTTTTGAGTTTATAAAGGAAGTAAAAATCTCAATTACAAGTGATGTAGGATTTGAAGAAATTCCTAACAAGAAGCTTTTGTCATTGTGCGAAGATTTCCTTTTATATGTTCAGATTGAACTTGAAAGCTACGACAAACCTTTTATCGGAACAGATTTTCATCTTGTTAAATTTTCCGATTTGTTCAGTTTGGATGAAGAAAAAGGCAAAATCAGTTTTACTAAAGAAAAAATGATTATGATGGACGATTCTGACTCAGATACACAGGAAAATTCACGGCTTGAAAAGGAACTGCAAAATACAGAATGGTATATGCTTGATTCTTTCTGGGGAACAAGTGAAGAAAGGAATCTGATAGAATTTATTAAAAGTCATGAAAGTAATCTAAAAGAAAAATATGACTCCTTCCAACTTTTAAGAAACGAAGAAGTTTATAAGATTTTTGACTTTGATACTGGCCGTGGATTCCAACCGGATTTTCTTCTGCTTTTGCACGGAAAACACAATGAGCAAAACGCTTACTATCAAGTTTTCATAGAACCAAAAGGAAAGCATCTTGCAGGAGATGACAACGACGGTTGGAAAGAAGATTTTATGGAAAAAATCACAGAGAAATACGGATCGGAACATATAGTTATGGAAAAAACAGACGGCTATATTCTTGTAGGACTTCCGTTTTTTAATTGTGAAGACGACTCCATGAAAAAGAAATTTGAAAAATCTTTTGAAATTATTTCATAAAAAAAAAGCCAATCCGAACTAAATCAGATTGGCTTAATTTTTGTATTTATAAGAACATCTTACTTTATTAAGCTATGGTACTCCTGCAAGCTCTTAACGCTTCCTTCCCCACCATTACCACCTTTTACAGATGCGATACCCTTTACAGCAGCAAGCGCACCGGCAATTGTCGTGATGTAGCTTACCTTGTACTTCAAACAAGCGTCGCAACCTTACGGTTGCTTACCTAGTTTTGGCTGTGCCAAAACTAGCACGCCTGCCTAAAATTACTTTATTAAGCTATGATACTCTTGCAGCGATTTTACTCCGCCTTCACTCCGTTCGGTCGCTATGCGCCCTCACTACCGAGTTTTGGCAGAGCCAAAACTCGCACCTATTTGATTAATGAATGGTACTCTTGGAGTGAACGAACACCTCCTTCTCCTCCCATACCGTTCTTTACAGCCTGAATACCCTTAACAGCAGCCAGCGCCCCTGCAATTGTCGTAATATAGCTTACCTTGTACTTCAAGCAAGCCTTACGAATCGTCTTCCTGTCCTCAGCGTAGTTGCGTTTTGCCTTTGGTGTGTTGATTACCAGGCATACTTCCTTGTTCATAATCAAGTCGACAACGTCTGGGCGGCCGGCTCCAATCTTGTTTACAACATCGCACTTGATTCCGTTTGCGTTGTAGAAGTCTGCGGTGCCCTGTGTGCCAACCAGTGTAAAGCCGAGATTCTTCAAAGTCTTTCCGATTTCGAGAACCTGATCTTTCTGGCCCTCCTTGTTGCTGAGGGAAATCAGAACCTTCTTATTTTCCCATGCAGCCGGAGCGTGTGGCAACTCACTTCCTGCAGCTTCCTGTGACTTGTAGAATGCCAATGGGAAGTTTTCAGCCAGGCCAAGAACTTCACCTGTTGAACGCATTTCAGGTCCGAGGATTGGGTCTACTCCTGGGAAGCGGGCCCATGGTAATACAGCTTCTTTTGCTCCGTAGTAAGGAATCTTCTTATCTTTGAGGCCAAGTGATTCAAGAGATTCACCAAGCATCATGCGAGTTGCAAGGCGGGCCATCTGTGTATCACAAACTTTTGATACGAGAGGAACTGTACGTGATGCACGTGGGTTAGCCTCAATTACATAAACCTTTCCGTCTTCAATTGCGTACTGCATGTTCATCAAACCGCAAACGTGGAGGTTCTCGGCGATTTTGCGAGTATATTCTTTGATTGTATCCAGATTATTCTGAGGAATTGAAACCGGTGGAATTACACAAGCTGAGTCACCAGAGTGAATACCAGCAAGCTCAACGTGCTCCATAACAGCCGGGATGTAAACATGTGTGCAATACGTCGTGTCAAGGCACGCTTCGCTTGAAGCCTTGACATCGCCGTTTTGCAGGCCGCTAGAAATTATCGGCCTGCAATCAGCAAGAGCATCAGCTTCGCACTCAAGAGCATTCTTAAGGAAGCGGTCAATCAAAAGCGGGCGGTCAGGAGTTACACCAACGGCCTTTTCAACATATTCCTTCAAAGTTGCTTCGTCGTAGATTACTTCCATACCGCGTCCTCCAAGAACGAAAGAAGGGCGAATCATAATTGGGTAGCCGATCTTATCAGCGCAAGCCTTAGCTTCTGCAAAGTCAATTGCCATTCCGCTTTCCGGCATTGGGATTTCAAGTTTTTCCATCATGTGGCGGAAGAGGTCGCGGTCTTCGGCGATGTCGATAGAATCGATGCTTGTTCCCAGGATGTTTACGCCGTTTTCCTGAAGCTCGCGGGCAATGTTAAGAGGTGTCTGTCCACCAAACTGAACGATAACTCCGAATGGCTTTTCCTTTTCGTAAATCTGAAGAACGTCTTCTGTAGTAACTGGTTCAAAGTAGAGCTTGTCAGAAGTATCATAGTCAGTAGAAACAGTTTCCGGGTTACAGTTTACGATAATTGTTTCATAACCAAGTTCCTTGAGCTGCATAGCCGCATGACAGCAGCAGTAGTCAAATTCAATACCCTGACCAATTCTGTTCGGGCCACCGCCTAAAATCATAATCTTCTTCTTGTTGTCTGATGCAACAGAAGTGTCTTTTTCTGCATTGTATGTTGAATAGTAGTAGCAGGCATTTTCAACACCGGAAACCGGAACGCGGAGCCATGCTTCTTTAATACCAAGCTCGTTGCGGCGTTTGCGGATATCTTTTTCAGCAACCTTCAAAATCTTGCTCAAATACTTGTCGCTGAAGCCGTCTTTCTTAGCCTGAATAAGAAGCTTGTCTTCTGGAACGCGTCCAGGGTTCTTAAGCATTTCCTCTTCCAAATCAACAAGCTCTTTCATCTGCTGAAGGAAGAACTCTTTAACGTATGTGATTTCAGAAAGTTTAGCCAAAGGAACACCCTTACGGATTGCTTCATAAAGCTGGAAGTAGCGCTCGCTGCTCTGAACCTTAAGCATTTCGCACAATTCATCTGCTGATTTTTTATTAAAGTCCTTAGCAAAACCAAGTCCGCTGCGGCCGTTTTCAAGACCACGGATTGCCTTCTGGAAAGTTTCCTTAAAGTTCTTACCAATGGCCATAACTTCACCAACGGCCTTCATAGAAGTTCCAAGTTCATCCTTTGTACCGCGGAACTTTTCAAAAGCCCAGCGTGCAAACTTAAGAACAACGTAGTCTCCATCAGGAGCGCCGCCCAAAGTATATTTTTCAAGACTACCATCACGCCAGTAAGGAATCTCGTCGAGTGTGAGTCCAGAAGCCAATTTTGCAGAAATCAGCGCGATAGGGAAACCAGTTGCCTTACTTGCAAGTGCCGACGATCTCGAAGTTCTTGGGTTAATCTCAATAATAACAACACGGCCAGTCTTAGGATTGTGAGCAAACTGAACGTTAGTACCACCGATAACGCCGATGTTCTCAACAATCTTAAATGCCATTTCCTGCAGGCGTTTTTCCAAATCCTTATCAATAGTCATAAATGGAGCGGCACAGAAAGAGTCACCAGTGTGAACACCAACCGCATCAATATTCTCAATAGTACAGATTGCAACCATCTGATTCTTAGAGTCGCGGACAACTTCAACTTCAAGCTCTTCCCAACCAAGAATAGACTCTTCAATCAAACACTGATGAGTCATAGACAAATCAAGACCATTAGAAACGATAGTGCGCAGCTCTTCAACATTGTAGCAGAAACCGCCACCCTGACCGCCCATTGTATAAGCAGGACGAACAACCAGTGGGAAACCGATTTCTTCAGCAATTTTTTCAGCACCTTCTACAGTGTGACAGATTCCCGAGCGAGGAGTGTCGATACCAAGCGACTTCATAGTCTCCTTGAAAATCTCACGGTCTTCACCACGCTCAATAGCATCCAGGTTTACACCAATTACTTTTACACCGTATTTATCAAGAACGCCGGCCTTGTTCAGCTCCATAGCCATGTTCAAACCAGTCTGACCACCAAGGTTAGGCAAAAGTGCATCAGGACGTTCCTTTTCAATAATCTGAGAAAGACGCTCAACGTTCAGCGGCTCAATGTAAGTAGCGTCCGCCATAACCGGGTCAGTCATAATAGTAGCCGGGTTAGAGTTTACAAGTACAATCTTGTAGCCAAGTTCGCGCAAAGCCTTACAAGCCTGAGTTCCCGAATAGTCAAACTCACAAGCCTGTCCAATAACAATCGGGCCCGAACCTATGATTAACACCTTCTTAATGTCTGTTCTCTTCATATTAAATAACTCCTTAAAAAATTGCAAATTAACATGGGCGTTCCCGTCGGTCGCTACCGCGACCTTACCCAGTTTTGGTCCCTACGCTCCCAAAACTGGCGGGTCGGCTGTTCCGCCATTCCGCTATCGCTCCAGCCGCTTCCCTCGCGGTGGTTTCGATGCTTCGACTGGCTCAGCAACCGAAACCACCACTCAGTCCAGTGGCCGCCTGCGGCGTGGCTCCATAGCCTAACGCAAAAAAAAAGCGGAATCCTTAAAAAGAATTCCGCCATAAAATTCATAAATAAAAATGAAAACACCCCTTACCAGTTCCGAGAATCAAATTGTTTTTCGCAAGTTCGGTTTTCATACTGAAATAATATTCTAACAGATAACAGATTTTCTTTCTAGTAGGGCCCGCTTTAATCTCAGTACAAGCGCATTATATATCAGCATATAGCACAGTATCGAATAATTTTAAACATTCCCGAAAAAAAACGGATCTTGGAAAAAAATTCCAAGACCCGTCCGTCATTCAATGCTATTAATACAAATTATTATTTTTTCAGAATAACAAATGATTTAGCAGCAACACTTCGTACATCCGTAGAAGTTGCTCCGTAAGAAACAGCACCGCTGTCAACAGAACAAAGTTTTCCGGATGTAATAGTTTCTGGAATAACACTTGAATCACTTACACCAGCTCCAAAAACAGAACCTGTAGCAACCAATTTAGCAGCATGATAGTCTTTATCAGTTGCATTGAACAAAACCTCAAAAGTATCTGTTCCATTGGAAACTGTATATTTTGTTACGCCGTCAGCGATTTTTTCAGCCTCGGCACTTGTTGGATTTGTAAATGCCGCACTAGACTTACGCAAAGCAATCAAACCTTTGTATGTATTGTAAACATCGCTGTAAGTTGTCTTCATACCAAGATTAATGCTATTTACATCATCAATATCTGTCTCTGCAACATATTTGCCGTCCTTGTCGTAACGGCTGGTCCATTTAATACCGCCTTTCTCATCTGGTGCATAGCTGTCCGGGTCACCTTTCTTTGTTCGCATAAATTCCTGACCACCATTAAGGAACGGAGTTCCCTGTCCAAGAATTACATAAGCACCAGCAAGCTTAACTTCGTTCTTAATAAGGTTAACTTTTGCTGTATCTGCCATAACAGCATTATATGCAGCAGCAAATTTAGGTGCAAAGTCTCCCGACAATGGAGCAATTGTAGAATATACAAGTTTATCAAACAAAGTGTAATTATCGTGACATTCTGCATAGTGCAATGCAAGTCCTGTTATACCAGTATCATTGCGCTTGTTCTTTGTAATCTTATCACCTTTCAAGCCAGAAACAATGTTTGCATCATTAAATGAACCCTGTACCTGACCAAGAGCAAATCCACCGAATTCACCACCCTTGATTGCATCACGGTAATCATCATCAAATGCACCAACACCGTAACCAGAACTTGCCTTTACAGCAGCTGTAGCACCGCTTACAACCCCACTTGTTCCACCTGTCCATGGCTCACCATAAACAAGAACGTTCTTATCAATTGCATACAATGTTTCGTAGATTTCTTTCATCGTATCAGCTTCAAGACAGCCCATAAGGTCAAAACGGAATCCATTAATATGATAATCGTTCATCCAATGCTTAAGAGAATCTATTACGAACTTCTTAGCCATTTTATGATTTGTTGCAATTTCGTTACCACAACCAGAACCATTAATATAAGATCCCGTTTCATCCAAGCGATAGAAATAACCAGGAACCGTAGAATCATAAAGAGAGCCGCCTTCTTTTGCAGAAGTATGGTTATAAACAACATCCATAATTACAGCAATACCATTGTCATGTAATTTTTTGATCATTGTCCTCATTTCATTTACAGCCTGTGTACCGTCTGTATAACCTTTTGTTACATATCGTCCTTCCGGAACATTGTAGTTATAAGGATTGTAACCCCAGTTGTAGTTTTCATCACTGTTTACCTGAGCATAATCAAACATCGGAAGAATCTGAACGTGTGTTACACCCAAATCCTTAAGGTGATTAATTATTGTGTCATTTGCAAAATCAAGGAACTTACCAGTCGAATCAGAAACTACAGCTCTACTCCAGTCACGGATGTGCATTTCATAGATAACAGCATCATTGTATTTTTTAGTTTCAGTACCATTTGAACCAAACGGATTCTTATAAGCACTTGCCCATCCTGCCGGAACGGCAGCAGCATCGTTGATAGTTGCAATCTGTGTTGCAATAGAATCTCCTGCAGCTACACCAGCCCACAAGTCACATACATAATATGTTTTTCCAGAAACTGTTATTTCATACTTATAATATTTATAAGAAGCTACATTAACATTTGCTAACGACCAAACACCTTTTTCGCCTTTAGTCATTGCAAGTTCTTCAGATGGAGTTCCTTTCAATGTTACTTCATCACAAGAACCGCTTGCCTTAGCCTTTACAGTATCATCTTTAAAGTTTCCGATCTTTGTAACATCTGTATAAAGCAAAACTTTTACACTTGCTGCTGTAGGTGCCCATGTCTTAAATGTTGCTGTAGAACCGCTCAAAGTAAGACCAAGATCATTTCCGTCATAAACCAGACCAAGGTCATCAATCAATGACGGTACAATATTAGCCTTTACAGTTTCAGTTCCTACAGTAACTGTATAAGGTATATTAGCAATATTTCCATTAGAAAGTGTAAGAACTGCACTTGTGTCTGTAGCACTTACATTAGAAACAGTCAATGCAGCACCTGTACTGTCTTTTACAGTAAAGTCTGCTGCTGCAGCATCTTTTTTACCATAAACAGAAAGCTTCAACGTATTTCCGTCTTTAGCTGTAATAGAAGCCGACTTAAGTCCTGTACATGCAGCGGCAGAATCATAAATAGTAGCCGAACCATAAATGAAGTAAAACTGTGCATTGTTAACAAGTCTAGCCTTAGGAATAGTAATATCACTAGTCTGAGTGCCGCCGTCTTTAGTTACAAAAAGAATTCCCAAATCTTCAGATGGATCAACCGAAAAGTTTGTTGTAAGCATAGAAGCATTAGTTGAATCTTTTGTAAAAGTTATTCCAAATGTTCCCCAATTATCACTTTTGTAATTTTTCTTAGATGTTCCAGTCCATGCCCATGCACACCAGTCTTTTGTCAAATCAGCATACAGAACATTTATAGTAACAGGTACAGTACAAGAAGCTTCAGGAACAACTACACGGCTTCCACTGTCTACTGCGTTAGCTTCCGCCTTTGCATTTGACAAAAACAAAGCTGCCAAACTATTATCATTCACATTGTTCTGGCAAGAAAAAGCCATCAATGCAGAAACGGCAATTGCCGCAAAAGATTTAAATATTTTTTTCATAATCAGCAACTCCAGTTAATTAAAAAAGATTTGCAAGAATGAACACAGGTGATTCCAGAACAATTTCATCGCCACCAATAGAGCGTCCAACTTCAGAAACAGAAGTTCTTGTAGTCTTATATGCATTAAAGTAGAACTTGTCTTTTGAACCAAAATAAAGTTTTACTTTACTTGATCCCACCTTTATCCATCCAGATTCATTTTCATAACTTTCAGAAGTTCCCGAAGCTCCGCCATTATAAGATACAGTACATTTTTTTGAACTTACATCAAACTTGTAGTTGTATACGTTATCACTAGTCTTCCATTCACCGCTTTCGTCAGTCTTGCCGTCTTCACCACCAGTAAGCAAGTCAGCGGCGATAGCTGCATCCGAAGCTGCATTAAAAAGATAAGACGAACGAGTTACACCAGAAACAGTCGTAGAAAATTTACCTGTGTCAGCATCATAGGTAAAAGTTGTAGGAAGGGCTGCATTGTTATAAGTAGTCTGCTTTACACTATTCTTATACAAGGAATAGTTACCAGCTGTAGCAGAAGTAAACTCAAAGTATTCGTAATACTCATCTGTTGAAGAATCCAAATTTACAACTTTGTTCTTGATTATCTGTCCTGCCGAATAGGAAGGTACAGAAACACGTACACCAGTAGTCTTGTTCAACAAAAGCAATCCCATATTAGAACTGCTAGAGCCATCAGAACATCCAGTAAACATAACTGAGGCAGCACATACTGCTACAGCAAGCCATTTGGCCATTCTTTTCATTTTTCCTCCAAGACATGTAAATAAAACTGTGCGCTTTTTTTTAACGCAGAACTCACAACCTTTTCATTATAACATATATCTCGAATATGTAAAAAAAAATATTTAATTTGTCCACATTTATTGAACGTTCGTTCAACTTATCAAAGACTTTGACTGCCTCTCCGCCCTCCCTTTCTGTATTTTTACTATACACTTATTTAGTAAAAATTTTTCGGTCTCGCCTTTCGTTTTTTCATGTCTTTTTCTCTCTTTAATGTTTTTTCTTCCTCTTTTGTCAACTCAGATCTTAACAACCCATTTGCTTTCGCTGTTGGTGTTTCTAAGAAGTTCGTTGCTCTCAAGAAGCCTACTGTTTACGCTCAGTTCGTTTACAACATGGATCCTTTCAAGCACTTCGGTGACGGTCAGGATCAGCT
>JAFOSK010000014.1 GCA_017392945.1 Treponema sp. | reverse complement strand
GATTTATGTATGAATCTCGTGTAAAAATCAAATATTACTCCTATTACTCAAAAATTAGTATAACCGCATTTTTGAGTAATTGCAAGAATATTAAAAACTATAATAAGTTAATTGTTTTACGCCCTTTCATATAAGAATCATCGTTATAAAAGACTCTGAAAATTTCCCTAAAATAAGGAATTTCAAAAAATTGTTGGTTATTAAAAACAGTCTCTACCATATGCAATGACTCAACAAAGAAACGTATTATATGAAATACATATAATTGTCTATAAGTTGCTACAGCATCATTTATTCCAGTTCTGAGACTTCCTTCAAAAGCTGTATTTATTTCTTTACCATCCTCACCAGTATGCCTTATCATTACAAAATTAGATGTAAGATAGTGTACTAAAGAAGCATCCATCTTAATTTTTTCTTTTTTCTTATCAGATATTTTTTCTTGGAAAATAACTAAATCGACATCTTTGTACCAAACAGAAATGGGATCATCATACGACCTGTTGTTTATTAAAAGATCAATATTTGCATAGCGGTCACCTTTTCCAAAACGAGATAACACATTTAATATACTTTGATAAATAGGTTCATCCAAATCTTGCAGAAAATCATATTCGATATTATGCTTATTTTTAAACTCGAGAATCAATTTATACAATTTGATTATATCATGTCTTAAAACATTCTTGAGGTCATTGTCTGTTGGGAAACTTCCACCATGTTCTATTGCATAAATGAGTAAATAACATAATTTTCCTATACGTTCAAATCCAGTTGATAAGCTTGTGAACGACTGGAAATATACACCTCGTTTTGCATAATTTGCTTTTCTAATTTCTGTATATCCAGAGCATAACATCTCTCCAGTAAACTGAGCTTCTTTACAAAGAGCGTCAAAATAATCATTATCAGTATTCTTTGTCATTTCTACGCCACCTTATAAATTTCCGCTTCGAGTTCGCGGATTGCCTGGAGGTACTGTGGTTTGCCACCGAAGAGATTTACGATTTCTGCCGGGGTTCCAATTTCTTTGATTGGGTCTACGGTGAGAACTTTCATATCTTCTATTTCTTCGATTCCGGTCTGGGCGTATTTATCTAAAAGGGCATCAAGAACTGCGCGCGCTTTATCACCATATTTTGTCCAGTAGTTTCGTTTGCGGACATTTTCGGCGCGTTCTTTTCTTGTGAGGGCCGGGGCATCCCAGGCAATGTGGCAGATGAGGTCAAAAATATCAAGGTCATTTTTTATTTCGTCTTTCAGTTCTTCAAAGATAATTCCCTGATTTTCCAGCTCTTCTATAATGGCGCGCTTCTTTTCTGCATCGTTCCAGGCTTGCAAGAAGTTATCCAATGAACGGTAAGATGTGAGGATACCTGTCTTTGTATATTCTTTGAGACTACAGGTTATTAGCTTTCCGTTCGCGTCCAGGAACTGACGGCGTTCACTTAAAATGCTTACATCTACTCCGTTTATATATGTCTTTTTTCTGGTGGTTTCGACCCCTTCGACAAGCTCAGGGACCGCAACCACCGCACCATACTGTGGAGTGTCTTCGCCAAGCTCATATCCTTCAAGATTTTCGTTTCCGTATACAACTTCGGCGAACTCTACTTCTTCTCCGGTAACAGGGTCAATCTGTTCTTCGCCAGTACCTTCGTCTATGATTTCTTCTGAAAGCTTATCATCCTGTTTTGCTTCTTTTATTCGAACCGGTGCGCCATCAAAATCTTTATCTGCAAATTTATCTGTTACATTGCGGAAGTCGATTATCGTAAAATACTGCTTTCCGTATTCTTCGTTGATGCGAGTTCCGCGGCCGATAATCTGCTTGAACTCTGTCATAGAGCCGATGTTTTCATCAAGACAAATTACTTTACAGGTCTGTGCGTCTGTTCCTGTGCTCATCAGTTTTGAAGTTGTGGCAATTACCGGGAACTTTTGTTCGGGATTTATAAAATCTTCCAGATATCCTTTTGCAACCGGATCAGCGCCAGTAATGCGGACTATGTATTTATCTGATCGGGCGGTAATTTTTTCCGGTGCATATTTAAGAAGAGCCTGACGCATTCGTTCTGCATGTTCAATATCAACACAGAAAACAATTGTCTTTGCCATTGGATCTGAGTTTGTAAGATATTCCATAATTTTTCTGGCAACAAGATCTGTTCGTTCATCAATTACAATATTGCGGTCAAAATCTTTTGTGTTGTAAAGACGGTCTTCTATAAGCTCGCCGTTTATATCAGTTTTGTCGCGCTCAGGACGATAGCCTTCAAGGTCTATATTCATTCCAACGCGAAGAACTTTGTAAGGAGCTAAGAAGCCGTCATCAATTCCCTGCTTGAGAGAGTAGGTATAAATTGGTTCTCCAAAATATTCGATATTCGAAAGCGCCTTTGTTTCTTTTGGAGTGGCAGTCATACCGATCTGAGTTGCACTCGAAAAATAAGAAAGAATCTTGTGCCAGGCTTTATCTTCATCAACTGAACCGCGGTGACACTCATCAACAATAATCAAATCAAAGAAATCCGGACTGAACTGTTTGTAAGCATCAGTCTCTTCATCATAATTTGTAAGCCCCTGATAAAGTGCAAGATAGATTTCATAAGACTTGTCGATGTACTTATGCCTGATGATGTGGCATTTATCTTTGAAGTGCTTAAAATCGCCTTTTTTAGTTTGAGTAATGAGATTATTACGGTCTGCAAGATAAAGAATTCTCTTTTTACAACCGGCTTTCCAAAGACGATAGATAATCTGAAAGGCAGTATAAGTTTTACCTGTTCCTGTTGCCATAACAAGAAGGATTCTATTCTGCCCGCGGGCAATTGCTTCTACAGTACGATTGATTGCAATTCGCTGATAGTATCGTGGAGTTCTGCCTTCTGCATCAAAGAAGTATGAGCATAGAGAGGTTTCTTCGGCATCTTGTGTTTCCAGACCATTATACTTTTTATAACATTCCCAAAGTTCTGCTGGAGTAGGAAAATGATCTAAATCTGCATTTTCAGAAACTACATTTCCACAGTTTTTTCGATACTGAATTACAAAGCCATCTCCATTACTTGAAATAGCAACCGGAATATCAAGAGTTCCCGCGTATTCCAAAGCCTGCTGCATTCCGGCTCCAACTGTGTGAGTGTTGTCTTTTGCTTCTACAACTGCAACTGGAATATTTGGTTTGTAATATATGATTATGTCAGCACGTTTTTTCTCGCCACGCTTTGTCTTTTTTCCTTTTACAAAAATACGGCCTGCCGTAAAAGTCACTTCTTCGCGAATCTGAATCTGCTTATTCCAGCCAGATTGCTCAATTGCAGGGAGAATATATTTTGTGATGATATCGCGTTCGGAAAGACTTTTCTTTGAATCCATAGCAATTCTATTGTATCACATTATTCACGGATTTTATAATGTCATAAAAAAAAACAGGCTGCCAGAATCTGACAACCTGTTTCAAAATCTATCTTCCAAGATGTTTTTCAATGTCGTTTATGAGTTTAAACTCAAAGGAATCGCAAAGAGCAAGCCAGCTGGCTTCCATTACATCGCTTGAAACGCCGACCGTCGTCCACGAGTTTTTACCGTCGCTAGATTCAATCAAGACGCGCACCTTGCTTGCAGTTGCACTCTTTCCGTCTAAAACACGAACCTTATAGTCAATAAGGCGGATCTGATTTACAGCAGGATAAAAACGGCTCAAGGCTTTGCGGAGGGCTATGTCCAATGCGTTTACCGGACCGTCACCTTCTCCGGCAGTTACTTCAATCTGACCTTCTACCTCAAGCTTAATCTGAGCACAGGCACAAACTCCTTCTTCCGGACGAGGATTTACACCATTTGTCTGATAATAGTGAAGCTTAAAGAACGGCTTATAACGGCCGATTACCTTTCGGGCAAGAAGCTCAAAAGAACCGTCGGCGCCTTCAAACTGATAGCCTTCAAATTCCAGTTCCTTCATTTTATCAACAAGTTCCTTTACACACGGACTTGATTTTGTAATCGTAGGATCTATTTTTTGAATCTTTTCTATTATAGTGGCGCGACCAGCAACTTCGCTCATTAGGAATACACGTTCGTTTCCGACAACATCCGGGGAAATGTGTTCGTAGGCTTCCGGATTTTTTAGAACGGCATCGATATGCATTCCGGCCTTATGACTGAAGGCACTTCCACCAACAAACGGAAGCTGACTGTTCAAGGCGATATTCGTAATTTCTGCAACACGCTTTGCGATGTCTGTAAGCTCTTTCATTTTTTCGTCAGCAATACACTTGTATCCAAGCTTTAGCTGAAGGTCCGGGATAATACAACTCAGATTTGCATTACCAGTTCGTTCACCAAAGCCAAGGAAAGTACCCTGAACATGGCGCGCACCACTTTCAACAGCAACAAGACTGTTAGCAACTGCAAGTCCGCAGTCATTATGTGTGTGAATACCGATTACAGCGCGATTACCAATGCGTTCAACCGCGGCTTTAACAGCCTTTTCACAGTCCTTAAGCATACAGCCGCCTTTAGTTTCACACAAAGCAAGAGTTTCTGCACCGCCTTCAACGGCAGCTTCAAGAGATTTTAAAGCATATTCAGGGTCTGCAAGGTAGCCTGTAAAATAATGTTCTGCATCGTATACAACATGACGGCCGTTTTCTTTTAAGAAGGCACAGGTATCCCTAATCATGGCAAGATTTTCTTCAAGAGTTGTTTTAATGATGTCTGTAACCTGGAATGTCCAGCTTTTTCCAAAAATGACAACGTATTCAGTGCCGGCAGCCAGAAGACTCTGAAGATTAACGTCTTCTGCACATTTAATATCCTTTCTGCGTGTAGAACCAAAAGCTGCAAGCTTAGAATTCTTAAGCTGAATCTTTTTCATTTCCTGAAAGAATTCCATATCCTTAGGATTGCTTCCAGGATTTCCAGCTTCAATCAAGCCGATTCCAAGGTCATCCAATGCCTGACAAATGTGAATTTTATCCTGAACCGAAAAACTAATTCCTTCGCCCTGAGCTCCGTCACGTAAAGTACTGTCCAAGATTTCTACATTCATATTTGACATATAATACCTCTGAAAAAATAATGACTCATTATACAGGAAAACCGCCCTGCTGCTCAATGAAAAGACGTCGTAAACGCCATCTTTTCATAACGCATTTTTGCTTCGCAATAAGCGTTCAATTGCATATAGACAGGAAACTCAACAGCCTATGGATAAAAAAATAATTGACACATTAAAGTCATAACGTTATATTAACTACGACTGTCGTAGTAACGACAAACATAGTATGTAAGTCGTAGTATAAAAGGGGACAAATGATATCTATCAGCAGTGATGTAATCCGCGGTTACAATGACACAATGATTTTATATCTTTTGAAACAAAAATCTTCATACGGTTATGAAATTTCAAAAGACATAAAAAAACTTACGGATGAAAAATATCTTATAAAGGAAACAACTTTGTATTCAGCTTTTACACGTCTTGAAAACAACGGGTATGTTGAATCTTATTCAAAAGAGGCGGAAAACGGCAAGCGCAGGACATATTACAAAATAACCCCTGCCGGCGAAGCATATTACAAAGAAAAATGTGATGAGTGGAATCTTACTAAAGAAGTAGTTGAAAAATTCATTCAGGAGTAGTTTATGGAAACAATAAGAGAATATATTGAATCAATGTTTAGAAATCTTCCCCAGACAGAAAAAGTTCTTAAGGCAAAACTGGAACTTCTTTCAATGATGGAGGATAAATATGAAGAACTGAAAAATGAAGGCAAATCTGAAAACGAGGCTGTCGGAACTGTAATCCGGGAATTCGGCAATCTCGACGAACTTGCCGCAGAACTTGGAATTGATGAAGAAATCAATGAAAAGAAATCATCTTCAACAAAACAGGTAATTTCCCTTGAAACCCTTAAAGAATATCTTAAAGATTCTGAAAAACGTGCCGTTTTGTCGGCGCTTTGTCCTGCTTTTATTCTGACCGGCATTTCTTTTTTAACCTTAAATATGGAAAAAGACTTAAATCTTGTTTTGTTCATTGTTTTTCTTGCTCTAGTCATAGGCATTAGAAAATATTCTTCATACGGTTTTTCAAAATGGAAAGAAATTGATAACTGCGAATGTGCAATCGGGAATTCTGGCAAAGCTCTTGTAAACAACGAAAAAAAATCTAATTTAAAAAAATTGGTAAGTTTCAGGACAGCAGGATACTTTCTGTGCGTGCTCTGTATTATTCCGCTATTTATTTTTCAAAACACCTGTATGGAAGAATTCGATCTTTGCGCTCTTTTTCTTGTTCTTGCATGCGGAATTTTCTGTAAAAAATATGCTGATCACAAGAACCTTTTTTATGATAAACTCTGCTGCCTTGAATCTGAAGAAATATGGTATAAAAAAAACGGAGTCATGGAAAAATCATCTGTTTCTAAAACTAAAAAGTCCCCGAAAACAAGTCTTGTCCTTGATATTATAAGAACAACCGCCCTATTAGGTTTTGTTATTTTCATTGTTTTCGGAAGCGTTTATGGATTTAAGAAAATACGTGGTTACATTAAAGATTTTCCTTCTATAATTAATATTGAAGATAACAGCGAAACTTTTATCCTCAATGAAGATTTTGACGAAGAATTTTCTAAAATCCGAATTTCCGGCGCAGTAATGGATGTTACTGTAAAGGAAGGAGAAAATGCAAAACTTTTTCTGGAATATAAAAACTCTGAACCTGAAATAAAATTTAACGGTGATACATTAGAAATTATCCAGACGTCTAAAAAACAGAATCCTTTTAAACATGCTTCTAATTCCTGCATTGTTGAACTCACTGTTCCAGACAAAAAAGTTTACAACCTGAATGCTGAAACAAACATTTCAAATATCAAGATTACAGGGCTTAAATTTGACGAACTAAAACTATGTTCGAATGTAGGAAATCTTGATGTTTTCGATTCGCTATTTAACAATTTAATCGGTAAAACAAATGTTGGAAATATAAATATTGAACCATCTGCTCCTGTATCAGACTACTCTGTTTCTGCCGGAACAAATACAGGCGACATTTCTATTGCCGGATGCAGATACAGTAAAAATTACGAATCAACAGGAGCAGATGCAAAAAAGAGAATTCATCTTAAATCTAATGTTGGTGATATCTGTGTAAAATGAACGAATCTCGTCAAAAAAAAGACAGATTTTCAGATGCGGTTGGAAATCTGTCCGTTATTTAGTATATAATACATATCCGAAATAACGGCGAAATCATTGCATTAAGCATAATGACTGCCTTGACTTGACGTACTGTAGTTTTAAGCGTAACTTTTTTATGTTAGAAAGTTTTCTATTATAACTGACATCAGTCAAAAAAAACTGGAGCCACTGCCATATATGAAAAGAATTCTTTTTTTTACTCTGTTTTCGACTTTACTCACTGCTGCTGCTTTTTCAGGAGAACGTCCGGAAATCTATCTGGACGGAAATTTTAACGGAAACTTCATATTTGAATTGGAATCCTCTGACAACGGCGAAAAACAGAATCAGAGCGCTATCGGAACAGATGTTTCCTGTACAATAATGTTTTCAAAATTATGGGGAGCTCACGTAAGTGCGGGATTTTTCTTTCCGCATGAAAATTCCGCAAGTCCCGTTCTAGAAAGCAACGGATCTGCCAATATTCTGCAAACCGGCAGCACAGACAAATGGTATGCTTTTAACACGCTCATAGGACCTGCCATAAGTCCATTCAAAAATGAAAAACTGATGATTTCCATAATTCCAGGATTCGTTCTTTCTTATGGAGAAAAAGAATACGAAAACAAAATATCCAGCACTGCATCAAAAATCTATATTGATGAAATCAATTCATATACTGATACAAGCGTAGACATAGGTATTGGCGCAAAAACAGCGGTAAATTTTATATTCAAAAACGATATGTATGTCACAGCAGGGCTTGAAACTGCATTCTACTTCTATAATTGGACAACACAGGATTTTGACCATAACGTTTACATCTTCCAGCCGTACATTGATCATAAATACTCCGGTGGCAAAACAACAACAAGCAATAGCTGCGCAGATCTTGCAGTAAAGCCGTTCATAGGATTCGGATTCCGTTTTTAAATAAGAGATGAAAAATTAAAATCTGCAAAAAAAATATCCTGCAGTCCTTCCTATATTGAAATCCTATGGTATAATAGAAGAGGGAAATTTATATGTTAATTGATTCACATGTTCATTTTGGTTCAATATTAAATTTCAAGCTTCCAAAAAAAACAGTCCTGCTTGCAATGGAAAAATATTCGGTTGAAAAAGCCATCGTATCAAGCTGTCAGGGCGCAGAATTTGATGACAAGCAAATTGCAATACCAGAAAAAAAACAAATTCCCATGATAGCATCTGCAAAAGAAACGATAGACTTTGCAAAAGACAATCCCGGAAAAATCTATGCCGCTATTTGGGTAAAACCGCATTTTGAGCAGCCATCTCCAGAATTGGAATATCTCCTAAAAGTTCATCATAATATCGTAAAAGCGATAAAGATTCATCCTTTCCATTCAGCAATTTCATTTTCCGATCCGCGCGTAGAATCTTACATTCAGCTTGCACAGTTTTTGAAACTGCCTGTTATCACCCATACAGCCGCCGATGAATTTTCTGCCTGCCGCCACGTGTATGACGTAGCAAAAAAATACCCGGACGTAAAATTCATAATGGCTCATATGGGGTTAGGAACCGACAATCAGGAAGCGATTGAACTGTGCTCAAAACTGCCAAATCTCTATTCAGACACTGCTTGGGTTCCAGTGGAAAACGCAATAAAGTTCATAAAAAAATGCGGAAGCGAAAAACTTTTGTTCGGTTCCGACATGCCTATAGATGGTCTGGACACCTACACTCAGAACAAATGGGGCCAGCCTTCGATGTACAGAGAATATTTCAACGGTCTGGAAACACAAATTCCGTCCATGGATTTTGAAAACATAATGTGGAAAAATGCAGAAAATCTGTTCAATCTGTAGCAGCAATCAAGGCTGGCAAAAAGCCAGCCCCGTTTTGTTATTATAATTATTTCAGAATCTATTTTTTCCAGCCGTCGTACTTTTCTATTTCAAGAATACGCCTTGCATTTTCAACCCGTTCTACGGTCGGGCTTTCTGTATCCTTTAGGACGTAATCAATTCCCAAATCTTTATATTTCATTGCGCCAAGTCCATGGTACGGAAGGACTTCTACGCGCTGAACATTATGAAGCGTCCTTATAAAATCCCTTGTTTGAGTAAGATATTCATCATTATCCGTAATTCCAGGTGTAAGTACATGACGGATCCAGATCGGCTTATTAATGTCGTCCAAATAGCGGAACATCTGCACGACATTTTCCCTTGGTTGTCCTGTAAGCTTAATATGCTCTTCATCATTAATATGCTTTATATCCATTAAAAGAAGGTCTGTAACTTCCATAAGCTTTTTAAATGATTCAAACCACTCTCCTTCCATCGTAAAAGGACCGCCTGCGGTATCAATACAAGTATTAATTCCTTTTTCCTTGGCCTTGGTAAAAAGTTCCAGCAAAAAATCAATCTGTAAAAGAGGTTCCCCCCCGGAAACAGTGATTCCGCCTTTCTTTCCCCAATATGCACGGCATGAAAGCGCTTCTTTTATAAGATCATCGGATGTATATTCTTTACCTTTCTTCATATTCCATGTATCAGGATTATGACAAAAAAGGCATCTCATGTGACATCCTGCAAAAAAAATAATAAAACGACTGCCCGGTCCATCCGCGCATCCAAAACTTTCCAATTGATGAATGTATCCTGTCATAATTTCTCCATAATCAATAGATCATGCATGCATTTCCATTAAAATCCCCCCATGATTTTAGCATAATTTACAAAACTTTTCATAGGATAATTCAATTTCAAATAAAAACTGCTTGCACAGCACGAGGACTAAATTACACTGTTTTGTCAATACAAAATTTTAACAGATTTAAAATGTTAAAATCTATGCAGCCTGTTACCTTTCCAGTTAATTGTACCAGAAACATTTATACATTCCATCAGGGACAGCGTGATCCTGCAACTACTGAAAGCGAGCCGTATTGTAGAAGTTGAAGCATGTATCGAGCCCTTCCTTCAGTTCTCGTAGCGTTTGAGGTAGATGTCCTCGTATTTAAACCTTCTCCAGAGACGCTCAATCCTGATGTTACCCAAAGCCCAGCCCTTTCCGTCCATGCAAATTTAAATGCCATAGTCTTCAAGAACCTTTATAAAACATCAGATGTGAACTGGCTTCCCTGCTCCGTATTGAAGATTGCAAGACAGCCGTATTCCTCGATTGTCTCACGCAGAATGTTCGCATACAGAAGCGCGTCCATAGTGTCGAACACATGCCAGCTCAGAACCTTCTTTGAGAACCAGTCGATGATTGCCATCAGACAAACATTACCTGACGGCACTTTTATATAAGTGATGTCCGTTGACCATACCTGATTGGATATCTGATTACATTGTTCCGAAAGAAGATACGGATACTTCCTGTGATATTCAGGGGGGCTTGGAAAATTTCTTGCCTAGAAATATCGCTGTGATTCTGAACCTCCTCATTACTCGGCGTACGGTGGTTTCCGTGGTGCCCCCGCCGTTCTTATTTATTTCCCGCCAGACTTTGCAGTACCCGTAGAATGAATGCTCGCACTGGACCTACTTGATTTTCACAAGCAGCCAGAAGACAATTTCATCCTGACTTTAGCACGGTTCGTAATAATACAGGCTTCTTGAGATTCCAAGCAGAGCGCACTGCCGGCTTATGCTCAATGTACAATCTAATGACTCCACGCAGGGGCGTTCGGCATTTTTGGCGGACGCTGCGTCACTCGCGTCCTTTTCTCCAAAAATGTCTTCGTGCCGGAAATCTGATTTTTCAGGTTTGCCGTGACCGACTATATGTATGTCGCAGCAAGCTGCTTACATTCAGGACGCTTTTCCTGGAATCTTTTTCTGAATTGCAATTCAGGCTTTGCTTTTTTATTTTGAACGGAAGCTCCATTTTTCTCTAAAAAAGAAGACTGCCTGAAAAAGACAGCCTTAAGTGATTATTTTTTGAGGATTCTTATTGACAAGCTGAGGCCTTATATGTGTTATGTGATATTAAAAAACAATATAAGAGCCAGATGTATCCTTACTATTCAGTAATTTGCCATCCTTAAAACTCAATTCAAATATTTTTTCATAAGAATGAGGTCCAATAAATGCTCTTCCATGAACTTCTTCTTTCACTTCTTACCAATAATTGTAGTTCCAGAGTAATTTAATTGTAAATTAATATTAATATATTCTTTCATAGAACTGTATTTATCCTGAGATGTTTTTGGGACAATCCCATTTCAGTAAGTGTTGCATCCTGTACAAAATACAGGCACTACTCTTATCAAAAACATATAACATACGGTTCCGGCGATAATCGACAGATACATGCTTTTCTTTGTGGACTGAAGGATGACTACCAGCAGACTTGAAATAATTTCCGGGAGACCAAATGGTTTTGCAGTCAAATCGATACTTTTTAAGCAATAAATTACAAGGATGGTCATAATTGCCGGAGGAAGAATTTTACCAAGATAACCGATTACATCCGGCAGTTCCCTTTTTCCGAAAATAATAAATGGGAGTGCTCTTAAAAGCCATGTTACTAAGGCTGTTAATAAAATTACTGATAGAGGATAAAATTCAGCTTTCATAAAATAACTCCATGTTTAGAAATTGGTTTCTTGAAAAATAAAATCATAATAAGAGTAGTTGTCATTGCTGGAATCAAAAACTTCTGGGGACCAAGAAAAACTAAGAAAACTGCTGAGCAAAGCACCGCAATAATAAACGGAAGCTTTGTCTTGTATTCTCTAAACTGATTTACAACAACTACAAGAAAGAATGCTGTAGCGGAAAAATCAATTCCAGTAAGATCAAACTTAAGGAAGGATCCTGCCAGCGCCCCGATGAAGCACCCGAAAATCCAATAAAAATGATCCAGCATGGCTATAAAAAAATCAGCCTTCTGTGTATCGACATCATCTTCGTATTTCACGGAACATAAAACAGAATAAGTTTCATCTGTTAATGTAAGAATCATATAGGGATATCTGATGCCCATCTTTCTGAACCGTTCGATAAAACCGATCCCATAGAAAAGATGCCTTGCGTTTACAAAAATGGTCATGATTGCAATGGAAAGCAGGGAAGCACCGGATACCATCATAGGAACCATTATAAGCTGCATTGAACCTGCAAAAATAAAGACGGCAGAGACGACAGAAAGCAGAATGCCATAGCCGGCATTGTTCATCAAAATTCCAAACGCAATTCCTATGAAAAGGTACGTAAAGAAAATCGGAAATGTATTTTTAAGTGCGATTTTAAATTCTTTCATATTTTTACTACTTTGAAAGCACCCCAGTGCGGGCGTCCGTATAACAACTGGTTGTACCGCAGCGGGCTCGACCCTGCCTACAATCGAAGAGCCGTTAAGAAAAATGCGACAGCATTTTTTAGGCTCATCGAAATAATGGCTCGGAACAATTGATTGTTCCGCTGTCGGCTACGAACCTTTGTTATGGCAATTTTTTATGCATATGCATAAGTTTTTATTTCTTCTAACTGTGGTGCAAGTTCTATCTTTGCGTTTCTTATATCAATGTCATTCTGTAAGGACATAAAATAGCCGTCAGATAATCCAAAAAATTTAGCTAAACGTAAAGAAGTATCTACAGTTATTTTTCTGCGATTATGAAGAATATCCTGAATGCGG
>JAFOSK010000156.1 GCA_017392945.1 Treponema sp. | reverse complement strand
CAATTCTTGTAATTCTGTCTGGCGAGGTTCTAGATGTAAAGCCAATTTTTCCAATACTTTACGTTTTTCTTCTATATTTCCTTTTAAGGAATGATGGTTATACGACAAAACCTTATATGAAATCTCCTCATCAACAATTTGAGACACTTCTATAGCAGCCGGCTCTTTTGGGACATATATTGTTATTCCTTTTTTCTCAACAGGCATATAACAAATTGTATCCATAATTGTATCAACTTGTTTCTCAATTAATTCAACTAAATCAGAAAGAACATAATCAATAGAAATTGCATTTACGAAATTAATTATATATTCGCAAAAAGAAATTAATTCATCTAAATTTATAATTCTTTCCCTTTTCTTAAAATCATATCCATTCGCTCTGTCAAAATCGTCTAATGATAATGCGTTTTTTCTAAACTGAATTTTTAAGAAATTAGAATTTATTTGAGAATATAACGTTATTTGTGCAAATCCTTCATACCGATAAGTTCCATAAAATATATCTCTTAATCGTTCATATTCGATTTAATAGCTGAAATTATTTTCTTTCAAAATTTCTAGAAAAGTTTTTCGCATAAAACACCTAAAGTTTAAATATAATAATTCTTAATCTACCCGACATCTTTTTAAATCATTTCAACCGGCCGGCAATAACATCAATTAGTTCAAGATTCTCATTTGATAAATGATTCAACTTCGGTATCATATCTTGTAAATTTTGTTTGATTCCATTTTTCGATTCATTCTTTCCGGTTACAAGATATTCAACATTTGTATTTAATTCTTTTGCAATTTTTAAGGCTTGTTCTGCATCAGGCAAGCGGTCTTTAGTTATCCACGATTGTAATGTATTGTAGCTGATTCCTATTGTCGCAGCCAAATCCTTTTGAGTTATAAGATTATATTCCAACTCTTCTTTCACATTCTGCCAAAATTGTAACATATTACAGTAAGAATAATACAAATGGATTTTTTAAACGAAAACTTGATATATTTGGATTATTATAATATTATATAAGTCCAATTGGATTGTTATTAATTAGATAACAAGGCGATTGGATTCTTACAAACAGAAAGATTGGAGGCTTATATGGGAGTAGCAATATTAATTACTTTTGGAGTAATAATTGTTTTCGTGATGGCTTTTAAGAAGAACACATCTGAAACAACTGTAACTAGAAAAGATGAAAACGGTAATGTCATTACTGAACATCATGAAACAGTTCATAACACAGCGGGACAGAGTGCAGCCCGTTTTGTTGTAGGGCTTTTATTTACTGTAATACTAACCGTCGTAATCTTGTTTATTGCACTTATCTGATATATTGAGGTGAAACTATGAAGAAATTTATTTTTTGTATATTTCTATTGTCTGTGCTAAGTGAAATTTGTTTTTCTCAATCAAAA
This sequence comes from Treponema sp., assembly GCA_017392945.1. Classification (GTDB taxonomy): domain Bacteria; phylum Spirochaetota; class Spirochaetia; order Treponematales; family Treponemataceae; genus Treponema_D. Next base: position 31,688 of record JAFOSK010000156.1, on the reverse strand, counting down.
AAGTTTGAAGGGTATGACAATATGGCTTGGGGAACAACTTTAGAGGAATTTAAAAACAAAAATCCCAGTGCCTATGATCAAACAAGTGAAGATAATAGAACAAGAAATGAAAAAATTTTCCATAAAGATGGAAATTCAGTTACTAGGGTTTACAGGTTCTTTAACAATAAACTCTGCTGGGGAAGAACGGTGTATATGAATCCTTCAGAAGCAACATTTATGGCTGTTTTAGAGAAGCTAAAAGATGAATATGGAACATTATATGACCTTAATGAAGGAAATAATAAAGATTGTGATTATTACGATTGGACGTGGTATGTCTCATCAAACTTAACAGTAATGCTAGAAGCAAAAGAGATGTACAATTCTTATGGACGCATTTCTTCTACATTGTTATTTATTACTTATCAAAATGATAAAACAATGTTTGAAATCGAAGATTATGAAAAACAACAAAGAATGAAAAATTTGGAATTGTAGGTTAAATTTTTTATCTTCTCAAACAGTCAGTTAAATCAGATGGCGTTATAAATCTTTTCTCTGATGTTGGCGAAAAAGTAAATCTCTTTGACCCGACCTTCCTTGAAAATATCTCCAAAATGAAAGAAAAGAACCTCGCTGTAGAACTTCTTAAAAAACTCATTGATGAACAGGTAAAAGTTTACAAGCGTACAAACCTTGTAAAATCAGAAGCCTTCAGCGAACTCATTCAGCAAACCTTAAACCGCTACCTAAACGGTATGTTCACATACGAAGAAGTTATTCAGGAACTTTTGAAGCTTGCAAAAGAAATGTTACATGCAAGCGAAGAAGGAAACAAGCTTGGCCTCACAGACGAAGAACTTGCCTTTTACGATGCGCTCTCAAAACCAGAAGCTGTAAAAGATTTCTATTCAAACGAACAGCTTGTAAAGATGACACGCGAGCTAACAGAAACATTGCTCCAAAGCCAGACAATCGACTGGCAGAAAAAAGAAACGGCCCGATCCAACATGCGCTGTATCGTAAAACGTCTTTTGAAAAAATACCGCTATCCGCCAGAAGGACAGAAAGCAGCCCTTGCGACTGTTATCAGTCAGTGCGAACTCTGGACAGATAATGTTGCAGATTATGATGAATGAGAAAAAAAACATCCTATCTTATAATTCTGACTATGGGAATATTGAAAATCAGGCAAAGAATCCAAACTGATAACAATAAAAACTTCTGAAAGTAATACATCTGTATTTTTTTACTTGATTTATCTGCAAAATCCATAAGCACTCACAAATTTCAGCTTCCTTGCTATGACGGATTTTCATTTCTTGTCAATCTGTTGATTAAACTGCCTTTTTTCATTAATATTGAATCGAACCCCGGTCAAGTGCGTCTGGGGTTTTAATTTTAAATAAGGTTCCAACTGAGTGTAGAATGATAGATAAAGAAAAACTTCGAAAATCGGTAGAAATGTTTTTGACGGCTATTGGGGAAGATCCTAAACGGGAAGGGCTTAGGGAAACTCCGGATCGTGTTGCTAGAATGTGCGAGGAGCTTTTTTCCGGGCTGGACAGCAGTGCGTCTGAGGTTTTGAGTCGGGTTTTTACTACAGAAAAGCCAGGTCTTGTAATCGAAAAAGACATTAAATTCTATTCTATGTGTGAACATCATCTTCTGCCGTTCTTTGGTACTGTAAGTATTGCCTATTCGTATGAAAATAAAGTTGTGGGACTAAGCAAGCTTGCCCGCACGGTGGAAGTTTTTGCCCGCCGCCCACAGATTCAGGAAAATATGACAAGTCAGATTGCGGATGCAATTATGAAGGAGCTTACGCCTAAAGGTGTTATGGTAATTGTAAAAGCAGAGCACATGTGTATGTCTATGCGAGGAGTCAGAAATCCTTCTGCCCTTACTGTTACTGTGGCAACCCGAGGCTGTTTTGAAGATGATTATAATCTTCAGGAGCATGTTTTAAACAGACTGGGGATTTAAAATAAATAAAGTCGAGTTCGAAGGTCGTTTTAAACGTTTTTGGAACTCGACTTTTTGTTCATCCTCAAGGTTTGTTTATTTTTTGCTTGTCTTAAGGGCTTTTATTCGTTCTACTAATGTAGGATGATTGTAATTCCAGAGTACATATAGTTTGGGAGGAAGAAGTTCGTTCAGGTTTTCGCTGTTCAGCTTTATCAGGCCTGAAATAAGTGCGTCAGGAGATCCTGTGAGTTTTGCGCTGAATGCATCTGCCTGATATTCATCGTGGCGGGAGCTTGAATTTACAACAGGGGAAAGAATTTCGCTTAACGATTCCGCTACAAGAGAAGCAAGAAAAAGCCCTATAAACTGAATTGATTCAACAGGAACATCTGCAATTTCAAATCCAAATCCCGTGTAGATAGAAGTTCCGTGTGCAATGCGGAAAAGTATGTACATTATAACAAGTTCCAGCGGAAGCATTATGCACATTTTCCTTGTGATATGATGCATTTTGTAATGTCCGAGTTCATGTCCAAGTACGGCAACAAGTTCGTCTGTGGTAAGCTGTTTTATCAATGTGTCGTAAAGTACAATACGTTTTGATTTTCCAAGTCCTCCAAAGTATGCGTTTGAATGTCCGCTTCGTTTTGAGGCGTCCATTACAAAAATTCCGCTTGATTTGAATCCCAGGTTTTTCATCAGTGCTGAGATTCTTTCTTTTAATTCGCCGTCTTCCAGCGGAGTAAATTTGTTGAACATAGGAGCAATTACAAGCGGGTAAATTACCTGAAGCACAAGTGTAAGAGCAAACATTACGCATACAAGCAAAACCCACCAGCTGCCCGGAAACTTTACTAATACTAGAATCATTGCAAAAATAAGGATTGCGGCAAGAACTGTAGAAAGCGCAAGTCCTTTGAGCTGGTCAGAAATCCACATTTTTATCGTCATATTTGAAAAACCGAATTTCTTTTCGATGTTGAATTCGCTGATTAAGTCAAATGGAACGGAAAGAATTGAAGCGGGAATGCCTGCGCATATAAAGAAAATCAATGCGCAGAAATATGAACTGAACAGATCAGAAGGAGATCCTGTAAGTCTGCAAGTCATGTTAAAAAGCCACGGATAATAACCTGAAAAAACAAGGATGAGCGTAAGTGCCAGACTGCAGATTGATCGTGGAATCCAGAAAAAATACTTTGCGTTTTCGTATGCGCTGATTTTGGCAAGTTTTTCTGTATCGAATACAGCCGCTTCTGCTATGCCGTTAAGTTCTTCCGGCAGTTTTCCGCTGTTCTTTATGCGCGCACGCATGTCAATGAATTCAAGCAGGTGATTTATTGCGAAACTGATAAGTGTTCCGGCTATAAAGATTTTGATAAAAAGATTTGATAAAACGATATTTGTCATGGAGACATTATAGCATAAAGAATAAAGTTTATAAATCTGCAATGTAAATTGCTTACTCTATTGCAAAGTGAAAAAAAATAGCTTCCAGTCGAAAATGCCTTTCAAAATCGCCCGCTGGCGGGCTACACGCTATTATGCCTTGGAACTATATTAATTGCCGCTTACGCGGCAGCTCAATAGAGTGTTTTTGAAAGACATTTCCTCCTTCATGCTATTTTTTTTCTAGTTTTAATGTGCATAAAATTCGCATTTGTTTTGTAAACTTATTTATGCTTCAAGCGCCTTGATCAATTCCGGCAGGGCTTTTTCGAATTTTACGCCATACCAATGGTCTTTGTCCGGGATTGTCTGTTTGATAGATTCTACCGTAAAGTCCGCGGCAATTTTTGCGGCCTGAAGTGCGGTTTTTCCTCTTAAGAGGGCGCCGGCAAATGCTGAGGAATATACATCGCCTGTTCCATGCATTGCGACGTTCAGTCTTTCTGTAAAGTAGAAATCTATGTCGCTTCCGTTGTAAACAGAAACTCCAAGTTTTCCGGCTTCAAAGCTTACTCCTGTAAGAATTACGTTCTTTGCTCCAAGCGCGTGCAGCTCTTTAGAAAGCTGAATGATATAATCCTTTGTGTAGCCGCTGGCAACATATTCTTTTCCTAGAAGAAGGGCTGCTTCGGTAAGGTTCGGCAGTATGTAGTCAGCGTTTTTGCATAGTTCTGCCATTTTTGATGGAAAATCATCTTTAAAGCCCGGATAGAGCTTTCCATTGTCGGCCATTGCTGGATCAACGATTCTAAGTGCGCCTGGGCGGGATGTTTCTTTCATAATTTCAAGAATGTACGGAATCTGAGGTTCTGTAACATAACCTGTGTAGAACGCATCAAAATCTACATGCTCTTTTTTCCATCGTTCAAGGATAGAAGGCATTTCTTCTGTAAGGTCCCTGAAGGTCCAGCCGCTGAATCCCGGTGCCGTATGATTGGAAAGAAGTGCTCCCGGTAAAATGCCAGCTTCAATTCCACATGCAGAAATAATTGGCAGTGCAACTGTTAATGAACACTGTCCCACGCATGAAATATCCTGAATAGTAAGAAGTCTTTTGTCCATCTGATTCTCCTTATCCTGAATGTCGAGTTTGATGTTTTCTACAAATTCATTTAATATTTCGAACTCGCCATTCATACTTATCAACGTTGATGTTCATAAGATAAGAAGTTTCTGATTATATGTATATACGCAATTTGAGTAAAAATATATAATACCAGATAAATGATAACGGTCAATTTTGATGAAAGGGGAGAGCGAGGGCTCTGCGAATATCTTTATTTTTCCATTAAAAATCAAATTTTGGAAGGAATTTTAAGGGCCGATGAAAAACTCCCATCAAAGAGGAGTCTGGCTTCTCATCTTGGAATAAGTGTGATTACGGTGCAGAACGCATACGGCCAGCTTATTAGCGAAGGATATATTTATTCAATAGAAAAAAAAGGTTTTTTTGTAACAGACATTTTGCTTGAAAATGCGGATTCTGGTTTTAATCAATCCGAAAATGAAAATTTTGAAAAGACTGGGCTGTCAGGAAGTTCAGTTTTTACTACTGCGTCTGAATCCCATAAGATTCAGGACTCCGGTCATTCATCGCCTTTTACTTCGTTAAGTGAAAGAGATTATTTTACAGATTTCAGAAGTAATTCTACAAGTTACGAAAAATTTCCGTTCAGCCTTTGGGCGCATACCATGCGCAAGGTATTAAATTCCGGCGATGAAAAGCTGCTTCAGCGGGTAGGAGTAAAAGGCATTTATGAATTGCGCCGTTCAATAGCTGATTATCTTAGAGAATTCCGCAATATGAATGTAAAGCCGGAACAGCTTGTAATAGGAGCCGGAACAGAAAGTCTTTATTCTATGGTTGTTCAGCTTTTAGGGCAGGACAAGATATATGCTGTAGAAAATCCGGGATACCATAAGGTAGAGGGTGTTTTCAGAATGAACGGTGCAGGCACAAAGCCTGTAATGATTGATTCACAGGGAATAAATCCCGCGGAGCTTGAAAAAATAAGTGCCGATGTTGTTCATGTTTCACCGGCACACCATTTTCCGACAGGTATTGTTATGCCGGTAAGGCGTCGTCAGGAACTGCTTGCATGGGCGGAATCTGCACCGAACCGTTTTATAATCGAAGATGATTATGACAGTGAATTCCGTTTTAACGGGAAACCGCTTCCGACTTTGCAGAGTGCAGATAAGGGCGGACGGGTGATATATATTAATAGTTTTTCTAAGACGCTTGCACCGTCGTTCAGAATGAGCTATATGGTCCTGCCGAAAAAACTTTTGGCGGAATTTGATGAAAAATTCGGTTTTTATTCATGTCCGGTAAGTGCCTTTGAGCAGTATACTCTTTCCGAATTTATCCGAGATGGCTTTTACGGAAAGCATATTATCAGAATGAAGAATTTTTACAGAAATCTAAGGAATGAACTTATCCGGGCTCTAGAAAACAGCCAGATTTCTAACAAAATGATAATAAAGGAAGAAGAGGCCGGGCTGCATTTTTTGCTTTCTGTAAAAGGCACAGAGTCTTCTGATGAGTTACAGAACAAGATTCAGAAAAAAAATATAAATTTGCCTTTGCTGAGGGATTTTTACTACGGAACTCCGCCAGATGACATTGAAAATATTTTTGTAATTAATTACAGCGGAATCAGAAAGGAACGCATTGCTGAAACCGTAAAGAGACTGGAAGATGTTTTGATGTAACTCAAAATATGTGCACCGTTGTATTTTTGACTTATAAGTGATAAAACTTTTTCCATGCTTTTTTCTTATCTTATTGTTTGTCCTCTGGTTTTTGCGGCCGGCTTTGTTGATGCAATTGCGGGTGGCGGCGGACTTATAACTCTTCCGGCCTATATCCTTGCAGGGTTGCCGGTTCATAATGCAATAGCAACAAATAAAGTCAGTTCCAGTATGGGCTCTACAGCCGCAACCATAAAATATGCCAGGAGCGGTTTTGTAAACTGGAAGACAGCTCCGTTCTGTGCCGTTTTTTCCTTTTGCGGTTCAGGAATTGGTTCAAATCTGGCTCTGCTTATACCGGCAGACATTTTTAAAGTGATAATGCTGGTCTTGCTTCCGCTGATTGCTTTTTATGTTCTTAAATCAAAGACGTTTGAAACTGACAGGGAACCGTATTCCCTAAAAAAAACGATTGCAATCTGTGTCTTAATTGCATTTATGATTGGAATGTATGACGGTTTTTATGGGCCGGGAACAGGAACTTTTCTGCTTCTTTTGCTTACCGTATTTGCACATGTTTCTTTAAATGAAGCTGCCGGTACAACGAAAATAATTAATCTTACCGCAAATTACGCAGCTCTTGCAGTTTTTCTTTATAACGGTAAGGCCCTTATTCCGCTTGGACTTACAGCCGGTTTATTCAGTATGGCCGGAAATTATCTGGGAGCAACGGCATTTACCAAAAAAGGAGCAGCTTTTGTCCGTCCTATGATAATTCTGGTTCTTGCGCTGTTTTTTGCAAAGTTGATTTATGAATTGTGGCTTAAATAAAAAAAACGTTGTCTATATAAAGAACCGATTACGGTGGTTGAGCTTGTCGAAACTACCGTAATAAACGAACCTTATTAGACAACGCCTTTTTTTATAGCAGTAAAAGCTTAGTTCTTTGCTCTTTCTACGAATGAACCGTCGCGTGTATCAATAACGATTCTTTCACCGTCGTTGATGAAGAGTGGAACGCGTACTTCGATTCCTGTATCAAGTGTAGCTGGTTTAAGTGATTTTCCTGATGTATCGCCTTTTACGCCTGGTTCACAGTAAGTGATTGTGCGTGTAACGTTTACTGGAAGTTCAATACCAACCGGCTTGCCTTCGTAGAATGTAAGTTTAACTTCAAGATCATCTTCTGGAGTGATGTATCCGGCATAGTCACCGAGATTTTCTTTTGGAAGTTCGAACTGTTCGTAAGATTCCTGATCCATGAAAACGTATGTTTCACCGTCAATGTAAGAAAGTTTTGTTACGTGGAAGTCAAGGTCTACTTCGTCGAATTTTTCGCCTGCATCGATACCAAGATCCATTGTTGATTTTGTAACAAGGTTCTGTACGCGAAGGTTTGTAACCATACCAGCACGACCAGAGCGCTGTCCAAGCATCTTCTGAACGATGAGAGGGTTACCTTCATACATGAAAGCTGTTCCAACTTTCAACTGTGATGTCATTAACATAATATATAACCTCAAAAATAAAGTTTCAAAAATTGCGTAGCTCGCAGATTCTTCTATTATAAACAATGTTGAGATAAAAGTCATTAGTTTGAAGCGTAGAAACTGATTTTTTGTGTTTTTATGTATTAGAATCTTTGCTATGCTGCGTATTGTTTATGCCCGATTAACATGCTATTCTTTTTTTATGAAGATTATTTCCTGGAATGTGAACGGTATTCGTGCCGTAGAAAAAAAAGGTTTTATTGACTGGCTTTTAAAAAGTGGTTCTGATGTTGTGTGCATTCAAGAAACAAAAGCTAATCCGGCACAGCTTTCTGAGTCTCTTTTGAATCCTGTTTCAGAAGATGGCAGCATTTCCTATAAATCATATTTTTCCAGCGCAAAAAAGGCCGGCTATTCAGGTACGGCTGTGTATTCAAAAACTGAACCTGACGGCGTGGAAATAATGGGTGATGACCGTTTTGATGATGAAGGCCGCGTTACGATTGCTAAATTCGGGAAAACGGCCGTTATTTCTGCGTATTTTCCGAACAGTCAGGATGCGGGGGCCAGACTGGATTACAAACTTGCATTCTGCGAGGCAATGCTAAAAAAATGCAATGAGCTTGTAAGCCAGGGATTTAATATCGTTCTGTGCGGTGACTATAATATCGCTCACAAACCGATTGATCTTGCAAATCCAAAATCAAATGAGCACAATGCCGGCTATCTTCCCGAAGAGCGTGCCTGGATGGATGAATTTACAGCAGCCGGTTATGTAGACACTTTCCGGCATTTTTGCAGTGAACCAAATCTGTACACTTGGTGGAGTTACCGCTTTCATGCCAGGGAAAAGAATATCGGGTGGCGTATTGACTATCAATGTGTAAATCCGGGATTTATTGGAAACGTAAAATATTCAAAAATACTTGCGGATGTAACGGGAAGCGATCATTGTCCTATAGAGATAGGGATAACTGAATAGATAAGAATTGGTGTTCAAGAAGTTTGTACTTAAAATCGTCTGCCGTATCGCCGAAATACGTTTGATTTGCCATGGCTGAGTCAGGAAGTTTTTATATTCTTCCTTCAGGGTGGTTTATTGCCCGTATTTCGGTTATTTTTTCAGGAATTTTATGTATTCTAAAAATACAAAATCTGATTAAAAGGCTTATTTTAGTCGGCAAGTTTTTTTTCGATGTTTTTCTTGGCTTTTTTTGCGCTTTTCGAAACGTCTTTTTTTACCTTTTTGGCTTCTTTCTTTATGTCTTTTCCGACTTTTTTAGCTTCTTTAGAAACATCGTCGGCAATTTCTTTTGCTGTGTCAGCAACGGTTTCTGCGGCATCGCTTACAGTTTCTTTAATTGAACTATCTTTTGCGAATAATGTTCCCGAAAGAATAAGTGCGGAAAAAACAATGCATAAAATCTTTTTCATGATTAACCTTCCTTTTCTTTAGTATATCAAAATTGAAAATTTTTTGTAGTATTTGTAAGTGTCCGTCCTGCGTTTTGTGCATATTCATGGGAATAATGCGGACAGTAAATCTGGCTCCTCTTAAAAAGTTTTGCTTTCTTCTATGAATTCCAAAAGATGAGTTGCAAGGTCTCCGTTTTTTAAAAGCGAAGCGGAAAAATCGGCGAAGCCTAGCTTCAGGTCGCTGTAAGCCCTTAAAAAGCCATAAAGAGAATCTTCTAAATCGCGCGCGCTTGCGTTTGTGGTGTTGTAAATCTGCCAGCAGCGTTCTACATGCTCAAAGTCCTGCGGTGCAAAATGAGGTCTCATGCGCTCCAAAAGAGCCTGCACCTTTACCAGCTGGTATTCTTCTGTCTGCGGATAGGCGTGCCATACAAAAGGAACTCCGCAAAGGCAGGCCCTGCTAAGGCTGTCTTCGCCGCGTATAAACAGAAGTGGCGTGCGGGTAAGAAGGGAATCCCATTCAGTCTGTGGTAAAAAATTCAGTTCTGTAAGCGTAAAGAGCTGTTTGCCGGCAGAAACTTTTGAGTCAGCACATTTTGTATATGCATTCAAGAAGGATTCGTAACCTGCGCCTCTTGCTAAAAGCACATTCAGCGCGCCGTTTGCCTTTTCTTTGTTAAACTTTTGCAGTGCGCGTACGGCAGGCGTCCAGTCTCTCGGATAGCTGAAGAATACGGCGTTAAAACTTTCTTTTGATTCAGCTGAAGGTGAACCGCCGTTTGTGCATTCAGCGTGCACCCCTGCGGCTATACTTTTAGAGTCAATTCTGCATCCTCGCGCATTCAACGATTCCATGAACGGCTTGTCTAGAATCAAGCCGCTTGTTTTTTGAGTAAATCCCGGCATAAAGTTTACTTTCTGCACGCGGGCACTTCTTGTAAGGCTTTTTAGTTTATGGAAAGTTTCTGCATAATCTTCTGCGGTTAAATAGTCCAGCATGATTATGTGAACTACGTCCGGCACTTTTTCTGTAAAAAGCAGTGTTTCAAGCCAGTCCGGGCGGCCGCACTGAAAACACTCTATTATTATGCGCGGCTGTTTTTTTCTGAATGCGTTAAGACAGGTTGTTCCGGCATTCCAGTTGTAAATCTGCCAGCCGTTTACGGTCTGCTCTTCTTTTGCCGGGTCAATCTGTGGGCAAAGCAGCCGGAACGATTCAAGGTTATCGGCAATGATGCGCAGATTCAGTTTTGGGGGCGTTGCGGGGGAAGAATCGTCCCCCGCAGAAGGGGTAGGAGGCAACGAAGTGCCGACGAGGGGAAGGCTTTCCCCTCCTTTAGAAATGTCTGTCAGTGCGCGGGCTAAACGGTAAACAACGCCAATGTCGCCGAAATTGTCTACAACCTTGCAGAGAAGGGTGATGTCTAAAACTGAATCCATACTGTTAGTTTATTGAATTTATTACGTTTCTTCTATATTATAAGAATAAGAGAAAGGAGGGGAAAGCCTTCCCCTCGCTTCAAACCTGCGGTTTTACGCTACCCCTTCTCCTAGGGGAGACGCAACAAGTTGCGATAGCCTAAAACCCCGGTTAATTTTTTACAGGAGTCCGTCATTATGGAAAAACTTAAGATTCTTTTAGCTAAAGGCCGCATTTATGAGTCGGTTTATGAACTTTTAAACGATGTTGGTATTTCCATTCATTTGCCGGACAGAACATATTTTCCTACAACCAATCAGGAAGATTTGGCTTTTCAGGTTGTAAAGCCGCAGATTACCAGTGCGTTGCTTGCTCAGAATAAGGCCGATGTTGGATTCAGCGGTAAAGACTGGGTTTATGAAAACGGGGTTCAGGACGATGTTGAAGAAATTATGGATCTGGGATTTGACCCGGTTCGTATCGTTGCTGCAATTCCTGAAACAAAGGATTATGATGCGCTTTTGAAGGAAAAGGTTACTATTGCAACTGAATATCAGGCGCTTACAAAAAAATACATTGAATCAAAGAAGATTGATGGAACTATTTTCCGCACATGGGGAACCAGCGAAGGTTTCGTTCAGGACAATGACGAAGCTTTGGCTCAGATTCTTATCGATAATACTTCTACCGGTTCTTCTTTGCGCGCTAACCGCCTTAAGATTGTAGATACATTGATGGAATCTTCTACAAGGATGTACGCTTCTAAGGCTGCTATGGCTGATCCTGCTAAAAAGCAGAAAATCATGGAACTTAAGATGCTTTTTGAAGCTGTTCTTGCAGCCCGCAGCCGCGTAATGCTTGAAATGAACGTTTCTAAAGCAAACTTTGACGCTTTGATTAAAGGCATTCCTTCTATGAAGAGTCCGACTGTTTCTCCTTTGTTCGGTGACGATGGCTACGCTGTAAAAATCGCCGTAAAAAAGAGCGAAGTTCCAACCCTTTTGCCAAAGCTCCGCACTCTTGGCGCAACAGACATTCTGGAATACGAGCTTAGAAAGGTAATTAAATAATAGAAAAGGCTGCGTTGAAAGCAGTTTATGAAGTTCAAAAGGACTGATGCATTTGCTTTGTATTGGTAAAGTGCGTCGGTCTTTTTTTGTTTGAACTGGCAGGCTTGTGGCATATAGCAGATAGATTATAAAAAAGTGATTTAGAAGGAAATGAAATATGGAATCCTTTGAGCAGTTTAAAAATCGTATTTTTTCATTTGAAAAGAAGGATTTGTCGCTTGAAATAGAGGACTTTTCTTTAATGCCTAAACTTTCTGAAAAGGTTTCCGAAGACGGAAGTTTTAAATCATTTTATGGTGATACAACGGTTTTTGATTTGGATATAAAAACAAAGAAGAAAATCAACAGTTTTGTTGAAAAATTGTATGACGGAAATCTGCCGTTTTTAGCAGAAAGAATAAAAGAATCAACATTTCATATAACCTTGCATGATTTGAGCAATTCCGTGTCTTTAAGCACCATTGCAGAAGAATGCTTTTTAAACGAAATTACTTTAAGAAAACTGACAGATGGAAAGAGTATAAATAAAAAGATAAAGTTTAAAACTACATTTGCTTTTAATATGGTAAATACATCTTTGGTTCTGGGTGTAGTTCCAAAAACGGAAAAAGATTATATCAGTCTGATGGAATTATATTCGGTTGTTGATAAAGTAAAAATCTTACCATATTGTTTGACTCCTCATATTACTTTAGCTTATTATAGACCTGTAAAAACTGAAAAATCTGAAATAGAAAAATTAAAACAGCTTGTAAGTGAGTTCAATCAGGACAATTTTGATATTACTGTTAGTACAAAAAATCTCTATTATCAGAAATTTGAATCTATGAATGATTATATGTCTGTATTTTCATTTACCGGGCTCTAAGCTGCTACAGGAAGTTCTTGTCATGAAAGCATAGTCCGTAGATTTTCTTGGTAGTAAAATTATGCTGGAACAATTTGAAGAACAAAATATGCCTCTTTTAGTCGACCGCGTTTTTCCGATGTGGAAAGTTGATTTCAAGGGGGATTCTTTTAACCGTCTCTATGTAGAGATGATTATCCGCACGAACATGCATGAAAATAAGATGCAGTTCCAGATGAGCGGAAAAGCTGATGGTTCTGGAAGAAATCTTAAAGCGGTCTGTTTTGGTGCAAAAATTAATGATACGCGGAATGATAAATGGTATAAAAAAACGCTTGAATCTTTGTCTTTTGGAGACCGCGAGATTTTAGAAAACGGGCGGCGGTATCTTATTCGAATGGATGAAAAGACTTTTTCTTTTATGAACGCGGATGATGTAAAGCTGTGTCTTTTTATAAGTCTTGAAAAGGGATGGGGAACTACGATTTTAAGAGAGGCGAAAAAATACTTTGTGGAAGCGGGTTTTAAAAATCTCTATCTCTGGACCGACGGCGAATGCAATGTTGACTGGTACTTTAAGAATGGCTTTGAACTTATTTGGGAAGAAGAATACAAGGATTTTTCACATCCAGAAAAGCCTTATATGACTTATGTATTTAAGAAGCCATTGTGATATCGTCATTTTATTACGGTAAGCTGTGCAAAAAGCAGAATACGAAACTACAACAGAAGAATGTGACCAGGCTGGAAACTTCATCCTTTCACACTTTTTCATTATGTGCTAATATTTATGTATGCGAACTGCAACTATTGAAAGAAAAACTGGCGAAACACAGATTTCGCTTACATTGAATTTAGATGGAACCGGTAAGTGTGATGTAAAGAATCCGATCGGTTTTTTTGATCATATGCTGAAGTCTTTTTGTAAGCATGGACTTTTTGATCTTTCCGGCGAGCTTAATGGGGATCTGGAAGTAGACCAGCATCACTTGATAGAAGATACGGGCATTGTTTTGGGACTTTGTTTTGCAAAAGCCCTGGGAGATTGTGCAGGAATTTACCGTACAGGCTCCTTCCTTTATCCTATGGACGAAGCTTTGTGCCGTGCTGCAGTTGATTTTGGCGGTCGTCCGTTCCTTGTCTGTAATGCTGAATTAACAGGTATTCCGTTGGTTTCTGTTGGACAGAACGGCAAGGAAGCAAGTTTCCAAACAGACTGTTTTGAAGATTTCTGGCAGGGATTTGTAGGCGGGGCTCAGTGCAACCTTCATCTGGACACTCTTCGCGGTCGTAGCGATCACCACAAAATGGAAGGACTTTTTAAGGCTGCAAGCCGCGCTATCCGTTCTGCAGTAGAAATCGATCCGCGCCGTAACGGTGCAGTTCCAAGTACAAAAGGTTCTATCGGCAGTCTATAATTCTGCGCTTGAAGGGGAGGCCTAGTTTATGAACAACGGAATAAATAGAATCAGCGTTTACGGTGACTCAATTCTTAAGGGAGCCGTAACAGGAACAGATTCTGGTCATCTTTTTGACATAATCGAAGATACAAGCCTTGATCTGGCACAGCGCGTTCTTGGTTTTGACCTGAACAATCAGAGCGTATTCGGCTCTGTTGCTTCTAAAACTTTGCGCCGCCTAAAAAAAGACATAGAAAAAGGTGTGTGCGGTGACCTTGCAATTTTGGAAAGCGGCGGAAACGACTGTGACTATTCTTGGAGCGACGTCTGCGAAACTCCTGGCCAGGTTCACGAACCGCGCACTCCGCTTGCAGAGTTTGAACAGCTCATGCAGGAAATGATTGATTCCTGCCGCGCCGCAAAGGTTACTCCTGTAATCATGACAATGCCTCCGCTGGTTGCAGATTGGTGGTTCGAGCACATTGCAGAAGGTCACGACCGCGAAATCATCATGAATGAAGTGAATGGAAATCCGCATAAACTGTATCTTTCGCACGAACGCTACAATCTTCATCTTGTAGATCTTGCGCTTAAAAATAATGTGCAGATTGTAGACATGCGCCGTCTTATGCTTGATCAGCCAGACTACCGTAAATATATGTGCCGCGACGGAATACATCCGAATCCAGACGGTTATAAATTAATGTCCGAACTTTGGATAAAAGCGCTCCCAGAGCTAAAAAAAGAATTCTAATTAATTCGAAAATCGCACTCTGCAAAATTTGCATGAATGCTTTTTTTAGGAAATTGCAAAAAAGGCATAAAAAAACGGATTTCAAAAAGAACATCCTGTTGAATTGTTGTGCAGTCGCGTCAGTGGCAATTTATTTGCTTTCAAAGCACAACAGAATGTGGTGTGGCAGAGCACGATTTTGAAATCCGTTTTTCCACGAAAAGTTGTTTCTTATTTATAAAACTACAGCTCGTACTCTTCCCCGTACTTAATTGTAGTTACGTTAGGATAGCCGTGTTCATGCAGGTAGTTTGTAAAGAACGCCTGTGCGTCCTGTTCACCATGAACCAGGAAGATATTCTTAAGGCGGCTCTTGTCTATAGAATCAAGCCATGCAGTCATTTCCGTATAGTCGGCGTGCGCACTGAACGCATTGATCTGCTCAATTTTAGCCTTTACCTTGTATACGTCTCCAAGAATATTGACTTCTTTTGCTCCGTCGCGGATTTTTCGTCCAAGCGTATTTTCAGACATGTAGCCGACAATAAGAATCGTATTGCGCTCGTTTCCGATTTCATTTGCAAGATGATACAGAACTCGTCCTGCTTCGCACATACCGTCCGCAGAAATAATAATCATCGGACCTTCTTTCTGGTTAAGAGCCTTAGATTCTTCTACGCTGTTTGTGTAAGTAAGGGAACCGAATCCAAACGGATTTTTATGATGCTTCAGGAACGCTTCATTTACGCTTTCGTCATAACATTCCGGATGTACGCGGAAGACGCTGGTTGCGTTAGAAGCCATCGGCGAATCAACATAAATCGGAATAACCGGAATTTTTTTCTGGTCAGTAAGAAGATGCAGGTAGAACACAAGTTCCTGAGCGCGCTCAATAGCAAAAGACGGAATAATAATTTTTCCCTTTTTAGCGCACGCATCGCGTACAATACGTTCAAGCTCCTTTAACGCAAATTCCCTGTCTTCGTGCTTGCGGTTTCCGTAAGTGGATTCCATCACGATATAATCCGGTGCCGGAACATTTGTTGCCGGTGGACGAATAATAGGCTTTTCCTTGCGTCCAAGGTCTCCCGTAAAAAGAATGCGGGTTTCGTTTTCGCCGGTTGAATGCATGTACGGAACATTAAGCCCGTGGTGCCATCCGCGCACTGAAACGCTTGCCAGCGAAGATCCAAGAATATGTCCTGCGTCAAACAGTTCCAACTGAACATCCGGCGCAATATACATTTTTCTGTTGTAAGAAAGACACACAATCTGGTTTGCAGTTTTAATACAGTCTTCTTCGTTAAAAAGCGGCTTCCATGTAAATTTTTCACCTTTCTTGGAAGCCTGTTTTGCAAGGAATTCCGCATCATGAGCCTGAATCCGTGCGCTGTCCATCATTACCAGGTTTGCAATATCGCGTGTTGCCGGAGTTGCGTATATGTTTCCTGTAAATCCTTTCTTATTCAGGACCGGTAAAAGTCCGCAGTGGTCATAATGCCCGTGCGTAAGGATAACAGCTTCAAGATTGCTGGTGTCAATGTCAAAATTGCGGTTCTTTTCGTCAGAAATTTTTCTGTGTCCCTGAAAGGCACCGCAGTCAACCAGGAATTGTCGTCCGTCAATTTCAAAAACATGTTTTGATCCAGTAACTTCCTCTGCTGCACCAAGAGAAAATAATTTAATGCCCATACAGTGCCTCCTTATAAAAACTCCGCGTTAGCGGCGATGCAGGATGCATCGAATCGCAGTTTTTGCCAAAGGCAAAAAACTGCAGTGATAAAAATTACATGGATGTAATTTTTATCACACCTCATAAAAACTCCGCGTTAGCGGCGATGCAGGATGCATCGAATCGCATTTTTTTGCCAAAGGCAAAAAACTGCAGTGATAAAAATTACATGGATGTAATTTTTATCACACCTCCTTTCATGTTCTCATTTTTAAGATTTTACCACACGATTCATATTTCTCAAGAAAAAAAAGCCGCTGTCAGTTTGAATCTTTTGTTCATACATCTGGGCGCAGCATTTTCCGCAATTCGCCTTCCGGGGCCCGCCAAAGGCTTGGTCCCTGCTCCGCAGGCCCTGGCCGCTCCGCGTCCACCCCTCCACGCTCGGCGCAGTCGTTCTTCAGTTTTCTGTAAATAATGAAAATCTCATGATTATATCAAAATATTCCCTTATAAAATTATTCAGCCTTAATTTTGGGTTTTCAAATATTATAAAAAAATCGCGCAAAGGAGGAGATCTGCTTTCAGAAACATGCTGTTGGCTGCCGCGTGAGCTGTATTTTTTATAGTTACGGGGTACAACTGCGTGTAACCCGCGCCGGCGGCCGGTTTTGAAAGTGGATCTTAGACTGGAAGCTATTTTTTGGCAATGCATTTTTTTACTCGAAATTAACGCTATTTAAACAAATTATTTGATAGAACAATTTAATTCTTATATAATTGAATAATCATGTATTCAAGACCATTAGTTAAAGCCCCGGAACATATTGTTCATAACGGAAAGATTAATTTCGGTTCTTTTTTCGGGGTTGCAAAGACTGTTGATATTCGTGGAGTAAAGGCTCCTTTTGCAGGGGTACCCACTTCTACGTTCTTTTCGAATTTCAGAATCAAAAGCAGGCTTGCATTTGTTTTTTCTGTTGATAATTATATAGGGCTTGCAGAATTTTTCGATGATAAATTGTTCGGGCTTGCAGAAGTTATTTTCTGGGATAGAGAAACCGGCAAGAAAATTGCGTATCATACTTTTATGGGGCCAAGCCGACGTTTTGTTCCGATTGATACTCAGGAGTCAGTCTGTACAAGCTATGCTCCGCGTTACATAAAAATAAGCTGGAGCCGTAGACGTAATAAGATTTCGCTTAGTTTTGTATTAAGAGGGGATAAATTCCGGCCGGCTGCAAAAGCACATTATATAGCAAGACTGTCCGAGGATGGAAAGGCAGAAATGCTTTCTGTAACACCATCCCCAACAACGCAGCGCTGTTCGGCAACATGGATTGTTCCAATGAATCTAGAGGGCGGACTTAATCTAGGAAAGCACCGGCATTATATAAAAGAAATCCCTCAAGGTAAGGGGCTTGGCCTTATGCTGCTCAACCGCACATATCTTAAACCCCGCTCTTCCAGTGAAGTAATGTTCGGGATGACCGTTGCAGACGGAAAAAATGTTGTATTTGCATATTCAAATACAACTCAGGATGCGCTGGACGAGGATACCTATAACGACAATATGCTTTCAGTAAATAACGAACTTACTGCAATGCCGCCTGTCGTTATAACTCACCCTTTTGGGCTTAGCGGTAAATGGATTGCTCAAGACACTGAGGGTATGGTAGATCTTACATTCAATCCTGTTTCCCTCAATGACAGGACTTTGAATATAGTTCTTATGCGCAACGCCTATACGACAATCTATGGAACATTCGATGGCGTACTTGTTTCTAAAGACGGTGAAAAAATCATTCTTAAGAATTGCCCTGGAATTGTAAAGAAAAGTCATATTCGATTATAGAAGAGGTTTTTATATGGAAGAAATAAAAAGACCTAAGGAAGCTGATTGGGCTCCCGGAACATTGGACAGAACAAGAAAAGCAATTGGAAATATTGATTCTGCAGAAGCTCAGGTTATGGCAAAAAAACTGGGTGGCGAAATAATGTATGAAAAATCTACAAAACCTCTTGGAGGAGAACGTTCTTCAAAAGGAACGGGGCGAATTGTGCGCAGTGCATCGGCTGGTTCCGGCGGAAGTAATTCATCTTCATACGGCTCGGGCAGTTCAGGCAGCAGTTCTTCTTCCGGTACGTCAACATCAGGAAAAGGACGTAAACGCCAGGAAGAATTACCGGATATTCCGCAAAAGCTTGCGCAGCTTATCGATAAACTCATGATGAGCGATGAGTATGCAATTAAGCCGGATTATGGTCTGTTCAATTTTATAAAACTTTTTCAGCAGAATGGAAAAGAAGTCGTTATCACAGAATTTTGTACTCTCACCCTTAAGCATCATATAGAAAATCTTCAAGGATTTATTACAGTTGTAAAAACTTTGATTCAGATGGCTCCTGCTACATACAAGGCAAAAATTGCAAACGGGACGGATGTTAAGTTTAAATTCCTTCGTATGGTTGCCGGCTGGAATTTGCAGACCATAAAACTTGCTCATATTGAACTTTTGGATCTTCCTCAGCCCTATGTCGTTCAGGATTTGATTCCTTATGTGCGTGCAGTCTATAAAATGCTCATTCAGGTTTATTACTACGGCGAAACAAAGATTCCTAAGCTCATAAAGGAAATTTATACAGACGAAATTGCATATCCTGATGCGCCTCATGATAAGCTGTCTTCAATGGCAAAGGAAGCCATTACTTCCTGGCTTTATATTCAGAATGAAATCGTAAAAAAACTTTATCCTCTTCTCATGCGTATGTGTTCTGATACCTATGAAGAATACCCGGATTTCTTTAAAGTAAAGGTTGCAGATATACTAAAATTCCTAGGACTTCATAAATATGATCTCCTGCTGCCCGAAAAACCAAAAGAACAGGGCCCTGCTGTTACAGAAAAAACGGAAAAACCGGCTGCGCCAAAAAAAATAGAAAAAGGAATAAAAGATGGAATTGTAAATACGGGTATTAATCTTCTGGACCAGCTGTTCCCGCAGGCAGGATTTAAGAATCTTGAGAATCATCCTGATATGTACCCTTACTTTCAGCCGCTTTATAAATTCGAAGACGGTTTCAATGTCCTTAGTCCTGAAAATCCTTTGCAGGTGGTAGTTGTCCTTCTGAAAATTATAGAAGACTGTTTGCAGGGGTGCCGCAATATTCAGTTTTCAATCCAGACTACGGATGCGATAAGAACCGATGACACTATAATTAAACTTATGGATGATTGGTCTGCTTACCGTGAAAATCTCTTTGAACGGCTATACTGCGATCCGTTGAACGATCTTGTTAATTCCATCTATTCGCAGGATGATTACGAAGATTCCCAGTTTGGAAAACGCCTTATTACGTCACTTTTATGGCAGACAAAATGGCACTTTTTACCGCACTTTAAGTTTGACCAGCTTATTCTTGAACGTCCGACAGATGAAAGCAAATTTCAGCCGTTGTTTTTCCGCACAGATTTTGCAAGAGCCTTTTTCGGACAAGTTGCTTCAGAGTGTGACAGCATGAGCAAGTCAAAGGGGTCTGTTTCGGCAGTGAATAATCCATGGGATCATTACAAATTTGACATTCCGAATGAGGTCTCAAAGCGGCTTGATGTTTTGCTTGGCGCAAATAACATGTCTGCCAATACGAATGCAAATAACGCAAATCTTATAAAATATACACTGTGTTTTATTGCAGTTCTTGACTGGTGGATTAACAATCCTTCAAGTCCGGCATATACTGTATCATCAAAACATATTTATAGAATTTCTGAAGAGGACGGAAAGCCTAAGTTCTCTGTTCCGGAACGAACAGATCAGAATAAGCTTTTTGTTGAACAGATTAAGGCTGCTATGGCGGCACGAAAAGGCTAGGGAAAGTTTTAAAGACTAACGGGAAAGAAAAATGGATAATGCCAAAATAAAAGAAATCCTTCTGGACATTGCTCCTACAGATTTAGAATTTACAGTTACTCAGACAGGAAAAGAAAGCAAGCGTGTAAACGGTTTCTATATGCCCGATACGCATGAAATTTTTCTGCATAACAAGAATTTTAAGAATGACAATCAGCTTGTTTATACAGCCGTACATGAGTATACTCATCATCTTACGGCAGAAGAGCTGTTAAAGACTACCGGCAATTCCAATTCAACTTACAATGCGAAGGTTCACAGCCAAGCCTTTTGGGCAAAATTTAACCAGCTTCTTATGGTTGCAGAAGAAAAAGGCTACTATAAGCTTGAATGGGAATCAAATGCGGAATTAAAGGAACTTACTGAAAAAATAAAGAAAGAATATCTGGAAACCAACGGACGCCTTATGCAGGAATTTGGAAAGCTCCTTATGAAAGCGCACGAGCTCTGCGAGCAGGCTGATATCCGTTACGAAGATTATATTGACCGCGTTCTTTGTCTTCCTCGTAATACTGTAAAAGATATTACAAAGGTTGGTGCAGTAGAAGTAAATCCTTCTATAGGATTTGAAAATATGAAGATCGTTGCGTCCGTGCGCAAAAAGGCTGACCGTGCGGAAGTTGAACAGGAATTCCTTGAAGGAAAAGGGCCTGTTTCCGTAAGAGAGCTTATGCGCCAGAAAGCAATGGGATCAAGACCTGCTTCTGAAGATGATCAGAAGGCAAAGCTTGAAAAAGAAAAAAATCGTTTGGAAAAAACGATTGACCAGCTTTCAAAAAGGCTGGAATTTGTGGAGGAAAGTCTTGCGAATCTGTAAACGTTTTGTTTTATGCGTGACAGTTTTTGCTTTTGTTGCAGTCTTATCTGCTCAGATGAAAATGCCGGAAATGCCGTCTATTACCAATATTTCTGACGGCCCGGCAATGCCTCATATTTCTGCGCCTACTTTTGGTTCTACTTTCTATGTTCCCGGAAACGTATATACACGAAAAAAAGCAGAAGTTACAATAAAATCTGCGGATAATAATGCTGCAGAAAAATCTGCTTCATTGCAGACCGGTTCCATGCAAGAAAAACTTTCCGCTGTCCTTGGGCTTAATTCCAACAGCAGGCTTACAGCAGATGATGTTTCCATGCTTGGTTCCAACGGTTATTTTGACGGAATTTACAGTATTTTGGGAAACGGTGGACAGGTGCAGAATATATTTTCTGCCTCTACCGCGAAGTCAGATATCCTGTTAGAAAAGGTTATGGAGCAGCTTGAAGCGCTTAAACTTCAGAATGCACATCTTTCCAAGCTTTATGATGAACAGAAAAAATATAGACTTGCTTCTGTCGTGCCTCCCAGCATTGAAAGAGAACCTAAGATTCTTCGTTTTGTAGTAAATGGCCGTAATCTTCTTGATACATGCCGTACAGTTTTTTTTAGTAACAAAGAATATGACGGTTCTTTCCTTCTGACCTGTGACCGCAAGTATGACAGTAACGGAAAAAGTCGCGAAGAAACTTTTTATCTTCTCTTTAAGGCGGATGGAAACTGCGGTTCCGAGGCCGGTTTTGATGTTGAGCCAAGCGTTATTCAAGATTATAAAAATGAACATTCGTTCTTGTATCAACTTTCAAAAAAACATAACTTAAAGGCAGAAAAAACAGGTAATCTTGTTGCCCTGCGTTGCAATGATGCGGCATGGAATATGGATCTTCTGCTTGATATAGGTTCAGACTGATGGAATTTTCTAAAAAACTGACGGACGGGCTTTTGAAAGTCGGCGTTTCACCGGATATGCTTAATGAAACTGCTCAAAAAATTGACCGCTATATAAATGAAATCATACTGTTCAACTCTGCGTATAATCTTACGAATACCAGCGACTATGATGAGATTGTCGTAAATCATATTCTTGACAGTTTGTCCGCAATGAAAAAAATACAGTCGCTTGCGGATCAATTTTCTCCAGAAGAGCGTGTTATCGGTGATATTGGTTCTGGAGGTGGGTTGCCGGGAATACCTTTGGCAGCAGCGCTCCCGCAGTATAGATTTGTTCTTGTAGAACGAATGGATAAAAGATGTGCCTTTTTGGAAAACTGCATTGCTCTGCTGGGGCTTAAAAATGCTTCCGTAATGAAAAAAGAAGCTGAAAAAGTACCGGCCGGATATTTTTCTGTTGCAACATTCAGGGCTTTCAGACCCCTTGATAAAAAAATGACAAAAACTCTTCTCTCGCTTATACGGAACGGCGGTTATCTTGCTGCATATAAGGCAAAAGCCTGCAGCATTGCTGCTGAAATGGAAGGAATAAAAGATATTGTTCCTGAGTATAGAACAGAGAATCTGACAGTGCCATTTCTTACCGATTCCGTTGATCAAAAAGAACTGCGACAGCGCAATCTTGTCATAATAAAAAAATAGAAATTTTTCAGGAGAATTAAAACTTCACTATATGATATATGAGAGAGAACTGATAATACCCCGGACGCTCTAAGCCGGGGTATTTTTTATTGAGGGGGTAGTAAAAACCCTCAAAACGGCGAAGTCAAGGCTTTAAGCGTTAGCGTGCCTTGACTCGACGTATTGTAATTTATAGCAATTCAATTTTTTTAAGAACCGAAACCAGCTTTGCTTTTTCAACAAGGTCGATTGGACGGCCTTCAACGTATTTCTTAGCTTCTTCAGTATAGGAACCTGCGGTTACACAACAGCCTTTGTCGCATTTTATGTCGCGCATTTTAGAATGAAGCTCGCGGATATATAATTCTCCGACAGAACTTGTAGAGCGGAAGAATCTGAATAATTCTGTATTTTCCCATCGGGCAGATTGAATGCTGCAGAGAATTTCTATGCTGTCTGCGGCAACAGAAATGTCCTCTATTTTTACAAATGCATCTGCATGGAATGCAGCAATGAATTTGCGGCATAAAGCGACAAAGTCACTTGTGCCACTCATAAGATATGCCTGAAGGTTGCTGTTCTGAGTAAGTTCCTGATATCTGGAAATTAAAGCCGGAACATCTTTATAGTTAGGATGCAGCATGTTAATTTGCTTAAGGTTTGCCAAAGCTTTTGCAATTGCATTTGTAGAAATATAAGTTTGCGCAAGCTTGTAAAGAATGGAAACTTTCAGTTCAGGCTCTACGTTTTCAAGTTTAAGCGCAATCTCAAGATCTTCAATGGCTTTGTCGTTCTGCTGAATTTTTGCATGATATGTTCCTGCTGCCAGACATGACTGCGCTCCGAAAGTCGGGTCAGGTCTAAGGTGCATGAAAATCTTCAGTGCTTTGTCTGCCATCCCGGCTTCTTCCATCGCAGAAGCCATGTAAAAAAGCGCCTCTTTGTTGCCAGGGGAATCTTCGCAGACTTTTTTAAGCTGAGGAAGGCTTTCCCGGAATTTTTTTGCGTGATAAAGAGAGTATGCAAGCATCTGGCGGACTTCCTGATTTTCGCCGTTGGTAACTGCGGCTCTTTTCATGCAGGCAATTGTCTTTTCGTAGTCTTTTTTTACGTAAAGGACTTTTCCAATGTAAAAGTTTGCCTCAAAATTGTTAGGTTCAAGTTTAAGGACTTTTGCAAGTGCAGAACCAGATTCATCAATTAGATTATTTTTGAAGGCGCATACACCGTAGCGCAGGTTTACCATCTTGGAATCAATTTCAGGGTGAACGCCGGTCTGTTCGCACAGATTTTTGTACATTGGCATGGCTTTTGCATATTCCATCGCTGTGTAGTAGACATCTCCCAATGCAGTAAGAGCCGGAATGTTTCTTGGATCGTGAGAAAGCTTTTTCGTTGCTTCTTTAATGATTGCACTGTTATTCTTACGTTTGCCGTTTTTGTTGTTCATATCAACTGATTTGCGGCCTTTTCCGGTTGCCAGCATAAGTATGAGAAGAAGGGAGGCTCCTGTAATAATTGCAATCACAACTGCTATCATCAATATCTCCAATAATTATTTGTATTCATTCATAACGGTGATTGAGCTTCTCGACTCGTAATAGCACGAAGTATATCACCGTTATGAAAGTTGCTTCATAGTATTTTCAAAATCCGATGCATCGACGGGCTCTGCAAGCCGTAAGTTCAATGACCGTAAGTTATTACCCCTGCTGTTTCTGCTTCTGTTCTTCTCGCAGCTCTGCAACAAATTCTGCAATGCGATTCATTGCAACCTTAATTTTGTCAATGGCAGTTGCGTAACATACGCGGATATGCCCTTCGCCGCCAAGACCGAATACGCTTCCCGGAACAACAGCAACATTGTGTTTTTGGAACAGCCGTGTTGCAAATTCTTCGCTGGAAATGCCGGTACTTGTAATATCCGGGAACATATAGAATGCTCCCTTTGGCTCCGGAACAGGAAGCCCCATGTCATTAAATTCCTTTACCATAAGGTTGCGGCGCTGCTGGTAGCTTAAGCGCATCTTTTCAACGTCCTTCCAGCCGTTTTTAAGACCTTCTGCAGCCGCATACTGACTGAAAATAGGCGCACAGATAGAATTGTAGCCGTGCAGCTTAGTCATCTGCGTAATAAGGTCGGCCGGAGCCGCAATATAACCGATTCGCCATCCGGTCATTGCGAAGGACTTAGAAAATCCGTTCAGGATAATTGCATAGTCCTTCATTCCCGGGAACGAACCGATAGAAACATGTTCACTTCCGTCGTAGGCAAGCTCGCAGTAAATTTCGTCAGAAATACACCAAAGCTGATTTTTTACAACCAGTTTAGCAATCTTTTCAAGTTCATCTGCCGGAATCATTGTTCCCGTCGGATTATTAGGCGAACACATCATAATCGCCTTTGTTTTTGGCGTAATTGCCTTTTCAATCTGTGCTGCAGTAGGGTAAAAACCGTTTACGCTTGTATCAATTGGAACAACCGTAGCTTCGCAAAGGGCAGCCAGCGGAGTATAGTTTACATAACAAGGCTGGCACACAATAATCTCATCTCCTGGATTCAGAATAGCCCTTAAAGAAGCGTCAACGCCTTCGCTTGCACCAACAGTTACAAGAATTTCAGTTTCTGGATTGTAGAACATTCTGTAGCGTTCCATGTAACGGCAAATTTCCTGCCTTAATTCCAGAAGACCGCGGTTTCCTGTATAGGATGTGTGACCTTTTTCAATATGGTAAAAAGCTTCCTCTCGCATTACCCACGGAGTCGGAAAATCCGGTTCTCCTACAGAAAGGGAAATAACGTCGTCATGCCCGATGAGCATTTCAAAAAATTTTCGTATGCCGCTAGGAGGAATCGATTCCATCAGCCGGCTGAATTTATCTGTTCGTGTATTCATAAAAATTCCTTTTTACAGGGGCGCCTGCCCCTCGGTTCAACTAAACGGTGCTTTCGCCCTGCTCAAGCACCGTTTATTTTCACCTACCCCCTCTAACGGGGACACCCCGTAACGCCCCGTTTATGGGTCATGTCTGTACGGGGGACTTATGCTTGTGCTTCGCGTCTATCGCGTTCATCTTCTACATATACAATGTCGTTTTCCTTGTAAGTTTTAAGGATAAAGCATGTTTTTGTAGAACGTACGCCTTCCAGAGTTGCAAGTTTGCTTGAAACAAAGAACGCAACTTCCTGAAGACTGTCACCTTCAATAATTACCTTAAAGTCGTATCCGCCGCTCATAAGGAACAAAGATTTTACCTGTGGGAAACGGTAAATCCTGTCTGCAAGAGCGTCAAAACCGTGCTCACGTTCAGGAGTTACCTGAAGCTGAATTTCGGCGCGGACCTTGTCTCTGCTTTCGCCGGATTTTTCAGGATTTACGATGGCCGCGTACTTTAAAATAACCCCATCGTCTTCCAGCTTTTTGATTATCGCGGCGACTTCAGCTTCAGTTTTTTTAGTCATCGCAGCAATGTCTTTTACAGAAAGACGGGCATTTTGTCGTAGTAAATCAAGAATTTCTTCCATACTTAGGCCTCGTAACAATAATATTATTTTTTATTTTACCTATTTATCGGCGTTTTTACTAGTATTTTGAACGCAAAACAAAAAATGCTGGGAATGAGATTCAGAATGACAGAAAATAAACCGTTCGAAAGCGTTATGAATGGCCTCTCTCAAAAAAAATTATTCCGCGCTTGCGGTGCCTGCGGTTCATTGTTAAAATTGCTCCATGAAATCCGAAAAAAACAAGACGATTGATTTTGGGCTTAGTGAATATCCTGAATATCTGGAAAAATGCCTTAAAATCAGCGATGAAACTAAAACACTTTCTTTAGAAGAAGTTACGGACAAAATCATTTTTGGAGACAGCCTTAAGGTTGCGGCGCTGCTTCCGCATGAGTCTGTAGACCTGCTTATTGCAGACCCGCCTTACAATCTGGACAAGCAGTTTCATGGCTATAATTTTCACGAAATGGCTTACGAGGCTTACGAAAAATACACTGAAGAATGGATTTCTGCGTGCAAACCGCTTTTAAAAAAGAATGCTTCTGTTTATGTCTGCTGTGACTGGAAATCGTCTTCTGCGATTGAGCGGGTTTTGAGCCGGCATTTTATAATACGAAACCGCATTACCTGGCAGCGGGAAAAAGGACGCGGGGCATTAAAAAATTGGAAAAATTCAATGGAAGATATCTGGTTCTGCACGGTAGATGAAAACGATTATGTTTTTAACGTTGATGCCGTAAAGCAGCGCCGCAGGGTTGTTGCGCCGTACAAGGTTGACGGAAAGCCGAAGGATTGGGAAGAAACGGAAGACGGTAATTTCCGCAATACATGTCCGTCCAACTTTTGGGATGACATTTCGGTGCCGTACTGGTCAATGCCTGAAAACACTGCTCATCCAACCCAGAAGCCGGAAAAACTTCTTGCAAAACTTATTCTTGCCAGCTCAAATGCAGACGCACTTGTCTACGATCCGTTTATGGGAAGCGGTTCAACTGCTGTTACTGCAAAAAAACTGGGCAGGCATTTCTGCGGTTCCGAAATGAACGCGCAGTACTGCGCCTGGGCTCAGAAACGCCTGGAAATGGCCGAATCCGACAAATCAATTCAAGGCTACGCCGACGGCGTGTTTTGGGAGCGCAACTCTTCTGCACAGCAAAAAGCCTGTTCTGCCAGAAAAGCAAAAAATTAACTAACTTTGAATATTAATATTTTGCAAATAAAATAAAAAAAATAGCTCCCAGTCGAAAACGGCTTGCAAAATCGCCCGCTAGCGGGCTACGCGCTGTTGTGTCCCCGGAACTATATACGTTGCCGCTCACGCGGCAACACAACAGAGCGTTTTTGCAACCCGTTTTCTCCTTCGCGCTATTTTTTTTATTTTGAATTCATTTATATTCAGGGTTGCATAAGCTACTTTTCTTTTCTGAACCCGCCGGCGCCGGCATGGAAGGGGCACCGCAGGTGCTTGCGGAGCGTAGCGGAGCAATGAGCGGGAGCGGAACCCTGAAACGCCGGTTTGCAAAAGAATTTCGCCTAAAAAAGTATGAAAAATCAAAAATTGAAATTTATATCATGATGTGTTATTCTTTACTCTGAGGTATCTTATGACTATTATTCCTGTAATTTTGAGTGGCGGAGCCGGAACAAGACTTTGGCCTTTATCTTGGGGTGACCATCCTAAACAGTTTTTGCCTTTGGTAACTAAAAATACGATGATTCAGGAAACTCTGCTCAGACTTTCCGCTCTTGATATTGGAAATCCAATCGTTTCCTGCGGCGAAGGACACCGTTTCCTTGTAGCTCAGCAGATTGGCGAAGTTTGCGATAAAAAACCTACTATTATCCTTGAACCACTTGCAAAAAATACAGCTCCAGCAATTGCCGCTGCCTGTTGCGCTGCAATGAAACAGGATAAGGATGCAGTTGTTGTAGTTCTTCCTAGCGACCATGTAATCAAAGATGTAAAAACTTTCCAGAACGCAGTTCTTACAGCTGCAAAAAATGCTGAAAAGGGAAGCCTTGTAACTTTCGGCATTGTTCCAACATTTGCGGCAACTGGTTACGGTTATGTAAAGGCAAGCGGTGAAGAAACTGACGGTGCCTACACTCTTGAAAAATTCGTAGAAAAACCGTGTCTTGAAAAGGCACAGGAATATATTGCCAGCGGCGAATATTCATGGAACAGCGGAATGTTCGTTTTCAAAGCATCTGTTTTCCTTAATGAACTTAAAGTTTACAGTCCGGAAATGGCAAAGCTTTCTATTGAATCATTTGAAAAAGCAGCAGTTGATTCAGACTTCATCCGCCTGGACAAAGATTCCTTCAGTCAGATTAAAGGCGATTCAATCGACTACGCCGTAATGGAAAAAACAAAGCTCGGCAAAATCGTTAAACTTAACGCCGGCTGGGATGATGTTGGTTCATGGAGTGCCCTCTACGACATCAGCGAAAAAGATGAAAACAAAAACTTTGTACAGGGCGATGTAATCACTTTGGACACAAAAAATTCATATATCCGCGGTGGAAAGCGAACTGTAGCAACAATCGGTCTTGATAATTTTGTAATCGTTGATTCTGATGATTCACTTTTGATTGCAAAAATGGACAAAATCCAGGACGTTAAAAAAATTGCAGAACAGATGAAGGCAAGGGGCTAGAATGAATCCAATTTTTTTAAAGCCTACACTCAAAACATTAATCTGGGGAACAGAGCAGTGGGGAATCAGTGCTCACCCAAATGGCGATGACGAAGTTTTGAACGAAGAATATGCCGGAAAAACTTTGAGTCAGCTTTGGGCAGAAAAACCTGAATTATTCGGCTTTGAAGGCGTTTCAGAAGATTTAAACATCCGCGGAATTTTCCCGCTTCTTACAAAAATTATTGATGCAGACACAGACCTTAGCATTCAGGTTCACCCGGACGATGAATATGCCGGAAAAAACGAAAACGGTTCTCTCGGCAAAACTGAATGCTGGTACATCATGGATGCAAAACCGGGGGCAACAATCGTCATCGGACACAATGCAAAAAATCATGATGAAGTAAAAAGCATGATTGAAAACAGGCAGTGGAACGATTTTATCCGCGTTATTCCTGTTCATAAGGGAGATTTTTTCTTTATCGAACCGGGAACAGTTCATGCAATCAAAGGTGGAACTGTAATTCTTGAAACACAGCAGTCAAGCGATATTACTTACCGCGTTTACGACTACGATCGTCTTCAGGACGGAAAGCCGCGCCAGCTTCATGTAAAACAGAGCATCGACGTAATTAAGGCTCCTTTTGAAGATAAAAATCCACCTCTTCGTTCAGAAAAGCAGTTCAAATTCGACGGAGAAACTTCGGATTCAATTAAACAACTGGTTTCTTGTGATTTGTTCACAGTCTGGCATGCAAACCTTAACGGCTCATTAAAGCTTGAACAGTCCATGCCATTTCTGTTGTGCTCTGTAATCGACGGCGAATGTGAACTTAAAGGTAAAAAACTAAAAAAAGGCGATCATTTTATTTTGCCTAGCGGTTACGGAACTGCAGTTTTTACTGGAAATGCAGAAATGATTTTCAGTTCGCTGTAAATTTATAAATCGGAGTTTTGTATGAAAGGAATTATTCTTGCCGGTGGTTCCGGCACTCGTCTTTATCCAATTACAAAGGCTGTTTCAAAGCAGATTTTGCCGCTTTATGATAAGCCGATGATTTACTATCCGCTGAGTGTTCTTATGCTTTCAGGAATCCGTGAAGTTCTGATTATCTCGACTCCACGCGATATCGGCTGTTTTAAGGAACTTTTTGGTGACGGAAGCTGGCTTGGAATGCATTTTGAATATGCTATTCAGGATAAGCCTCGCGGACTTGCAGATGCTTTTATCGTCGGAAAAGATTTTATTGGAAACGATGATGTTGCTCTTGTTCTTGGGGATAATATTTTCTACGGACAGAGCTTTACACATACATTAAAAAATGCTGCTGAAAAAATCCGAACTCAGAAGGGTGCTGTAATTTTTGGATATTATGTTGCAGATCCAACAGCATACGGTGTAGTTGAATTTGATAAAAACGGAAATGCCCTTGGTATTGAAGAAAAGCCTGCAAATCCAAAGTCAAACTACGCTGTTCCTGGTCTTTATTTTTACGATAATTCCGTTGTAGAAATTGCCGCAAATGTAAAACCAAGTGCCCGCGGAGAAATCGAAATTACTGCCGTAAACAATGAATACCTTGCCCGCAAACAGCTTAAGGTTGAACTGTTAGGCCGCGGAATGGCATGGCTTGATACAGGTACTTACGACGGACTTTTGGAAGCAAGTAACTTTATTGCTACAATCGAAAAGCGCCAGGGACTTTACGTCAGCTGTATCGAAGAAATTGCATACGCAAACGGATGGCTTTCAAAAGAACAGGTTCTTGAGCTTGCAAAAGGCTACAAAACAGATTACGGAAGGTATCTGGAATTTATAACAAGAAATTAGAATAATAGAGTGCAGGTTTTAAGGGATTGATTAAAAAATAGCGCGAAGAAGAGGAACGTGTTTCAAAAACATTCATTTGTGTTGCCGCGTTAGCGGCAATGTGTATAGTTCCAAGGCACAAATGTGTGTAGCCCGCTAGCGGGCGATTTTGAAATACGTTACTCGACTGGGAGCTATTTTTTGAATATGATTTATCAAATCTGCAATTTATAGTTATTAAGGAATAACATTATGTCATTTGAATTCAAAAAATGCGAAATAGAAGGCTTGTACGAAATTCAGCCAAAAATCTTTGGAGATAACCGCGGTTATTTTCTTGAAACTTACAGCGAAAAAGATTTTTTTGAAGCAGGACTTACAATGAAGTTCGTTCAGGATAATCAGAGTCGCAGTACAAAAAATGTTCTTCGCGGTCTTCACTTTCAGACAAGGCATCCGCAGGGAAAGCTTGTCCGTGCTCTTGAAGGAAAAGTTTATGATGTTGCCGTTGACCTCCGGCTTGGAAGCGCAACATTCGGAAAACATTACGGTGTAGTTTTGGACAGTGAAAAACAGAATATGTTCTATATTCCGGAAGGATTTGCGCATGGTTTCTGTGTATTGACTGACACTGCAACTTTTGCTTACAAATGTACAGACTTCTATCATCCGGAAGACGAAGGCGGTCTTATGTGGAACGACCCTGCAATCGGAATCGACTGGGAGAGTGTTCTTCCTGGAATTACACAGAATGCAAATCTTTCAGAAAAAGATAAAAAACATGCTCCGTTTAGCCTTGAAAAACGCTATTTTGATTTGAATGCTAAATGGATTGGAAATTAATTCGGAATTATGAATGAGGAATTGGGAATTTATTATTCATAATCAGAATTGGAGGAGCAAATGCGACGACTAAAAAATATACTTGTAACCGGTGGTGCTGGTTTTATTGGATGTAACTTTATTCACTATCTTATGGGTGAATCTACTGCCGGCGGTGCAGCTTTTACAGATTCTGGCTTTGACGGAACGATCGTAAACGTTGACTGTCTGACTTATGCAGGAAACGCAGAAAGCCTTAAGGATATTGAAAAAAAATACGGCGGAAAGCGCTATTTCTTTGAAAAGGTTGATATCTGTGACCGCCCTCAGATTGAACGCATCTTAAAGCAGTACGATATCGATACAATCATTCACTTTGCTGCAGAAAGCCATGTTGACCGTTCAATTCTTGGACCAGAAGCATTTATGAAAACAAATGTAATGGGAACTTTTACACTTTTGGATTGT
>JAFOSK010000013.1 GCA_017392945.1 Treponema sp. | reverse complement strand
GAGGTGTATGAAGCTGAGAAGGAACCTTTGAGATAAGTTCGGTACCAAGATAAGATGCAATTACAAATACAAAAATCAGCATTATGTCCATAAAAAACTCCTAAGCCTTAAACCTTTCATGAATTATTTTTCCGCCTTGAGTAAGAAGGCAGCCTCTCATAATTTCATCTTCCAAATTTACGGAGAATTCTTTTGCTTCCTTGTTGTAGAAACCTGCATGGGTAAGGAAAGCCGTGATATTCCCGCTGAACATCTTTGACGCATCGTAAGGAACCTGACGTTCAAGGAGGTCTCCACTCATAATTGTTACTCCGTTTTCAGTAACAACATTTTCAAACAGTTTTGAACCTTCTACATTTCCGCCTGTAGAAACTGCCATATCAACAACGATAGAACCAGGCATCATACGATCAAGGACAGCCTTTTCTATAAGTCGAGGAGCTTTTCTTCCGAAAACCTTTGCTGTTGTAATTACGATATTTGAACGCTCGCAGACTTTAGCCTGAGCCTCTTTCTGCTTTGCAATCTGTTCCGTCGAAAGTTCTTTTGCATACCCCTGAGCAGTCTGCCCCATTTCTCCAAGATCAATCTTAACAAAGCTTGCGCCAAGTGATTTTACCTGTTCTTCAACTACAGGACGTGTATCAAAAGCATCTACACGGGCACCAAGACGCTTTGCAGTTGCAATTGCCTGTAGACCTGCAACACCGACTCCAATAATGAATACGCGGGCCGGGTTTATTGTACCGGCCGGAGTAACCATCATAGGAAGTATTTTCGGCAGTTTTGCAGCCGCATTAAGAACTGCTACGTAACCTGCAAGAGAAGTCTGACTTGACTGAACATCCATCTTCTGTGCCAGTGTTGAACGAGGAATCATTTCAAGAGAAATAGCCTGTATTCCGCTGGTAGCAAAATCATTAAGAAGCTGCTTTTCGTTGAAAGGATCCATATAGCTAAGATGAAGAGTTCCTTCCTTAATGCCCTTAATGCTTTCTGGCTTCATGATACGGACAATAATTTCGCTTGAATCATAACCATCTTCTTCTTTAGAGATGATTTTTGCACCGTAGGATGCATAAGCATCATCTGTAAAACCGCTTTTAAGCCCTGCACCGCTTACAACAAGAAATTCAAATCCCATTGCAGACAGTTTTTTTACGTCATCAGGTATAAGTGCGACGCGGGTTTCACGAGGATCTTTTTCCCTGTAGACCAAGACCTTTTTCATTTTTTTACCTCTATTTTTTTTTAAAATGCACTTGAAAAACTAATTTATGACAACATTTTTTCTTTCTACATAGCCTAAATCAACAAGAGACCTGACAATCCTATATACGGTTGCCCTTCCGATTTCTCCGTCCTCTTTTCTTGCAATATAATAAAGTTCCTTACAGGAACAGCCCGGATTTCTTAAAATTATAGAAAGAAGATTTTTACGCTGTTCTGTAATACGGCATCCCTTGTTTTTGAATGCAAGAATAATTTCGTTATATTTTTCACCCATAAAAGTACCTCTTTTAAATTTGTTAGCATAGGCTAACTTTTAAAATAAAAAAAGTCAATCTTTTTTTCATGTATTCTTATTTTAATTGACAGAAAAATTAGTTAGTGCTAACTTATTTATTAGCAATAGCTAACATATAAGGAGTAAAAAAAATGACAGACACAGGACGAAACTTTTTATGGGGCGTTGCAGCAGGTTTGGTTGCAGCTGCATTTATTCGAACTGATACATTCAAAAAATGTGCTTCAAAAGTAGTTTCTGGAGGACTTCAGCTCAAGGATGATGCAAAAGAATACTTCGAAACAATCAAAGAAGATGCAGAAGATATAAAAGCAGAAAGCAGCGCAAAAGCATAAATCAGAAGGAAAAAATGAATTTTTCTGTAAGACATTCTCTGCCAGGACGAATCCGCATACGATACAACAAGAACGAACTTTCTAAAAGGCAGGCCGCTCTGGCAGTCAGTCTGCTTTCTGTTCAGGAAGGAATGACCCGTGTAAGCGTAAATTACACTACAGGTTCATTCCTTATTTTCTACGATACAAAAACGCTTTCCGAAAAGCATATCCGCTCATATTTTATGGCACTTTCCGAAAAATATCTTGAAAACCAGGAAATGCTTGAATCTGTTGAAGAGCCAAAAGAACAGGAAAGCCTTCTTTTTAATCTTGCCCTTATGACAGCAGAACATTACATCAAGATGTTTCTGCCTTTACCGCTAAGAATTATCCTTAGGACAATTTCTCTTGCTCCACGTATTTTAAATGGCATTTTACATGCATCACAGGGAGAAGTATTTCATTCCGACGTGCTTGATGCCGCTGCAATTTCAATGGCGTTAATTACAAGGGATTTTAAAACTGCAGGAAACATTAATTTTCTTTTGGATATTGGTGAAACAATCGAAGAATTTACAAAAAAGAAATCCTACGATGATTTGGCTGACAGGCTTTTAAACCAGAACGATCAGGTTCAACTTATCACTAAAGATGAAAATAAAAACACTATAGAGAAAACAGTTCCACTCCACGTTGTAAAAAAAGGAGACATTGTTGCTGTGCGAACTGGAAGCGTTATACCTGCTGACGGAACAGTTTTAAAAGGAGAAGCCCTTGTAAATCAGGCAACAATTACAGGAGAACCGCTTGCAGTAGAAAAACGGAGCGAAAGTTCTGTTTTTGCAGGAACGATTGTTCAGGAAGGAGAACTATTTATTGAAGTCCGCGCGGTTGGAAGCCAGACGAAAGTTCAGAACATTCTTTCAATGATAGACAATTCCCAGAGCCTGAAAGTTTCTTCTCAGGTCCGCTCGGAAAATCTTGCAAATCAACTTGTAAAATATAATTTCCTTCTTTCCCTTATAACTTTCTTGGCAACACGAAGTCTCAGAAAGGTAATGGCAACGCTTATGGTTGACTATTCATGTGCCATGAAGCTTGCAGCCCCGATTGCCGTACTCAGCGCCATGAAGGAAGCAGCGGAAAACGGAATAATTGTTAAAGGCGGAAAATTTCTGGAAGAAGCTTCTAAAGCAGATACCGTTATATTTGATAAAACCGGCACACTTACTTATGCCCTGCCCCGTCTGGCAAAAATATATTCATTCACAGAAAAATCGGAAGATGAAGTACTTGCCCTTGCAGCCTGTCTTGAAGAACATTTTGCACATCCGATTGCAAGTGCCATAGTAAAGGCAGCAGAAGAAAAAGGAATACTTCACCCGGAAGAGCACGCTAAAGTTGAATACATTGTAGCACATGGAATTGCAAGCAAATTAAACGAAAAAAAGCTTTTGATTGGAAGCCGTCACTTTATTCTTGATGATGAAAAATGCTCTGCACCAGAGAATCTTGAGGAAATTCAGAAGAATGCACTGGAGAACGGAGAATCCCTGCTCTATCTTGCAGAAAAAAAAGAACTAATTGCCGTTTTTGCAATAAATGATCCTGTAAGGGAAAATGCAAAAAACGTAATCAAGGCTCTTCATCAAACAGGAATAAAGAACTGCGTTATGATTACAGGAGATGACGAAGGTGCTGCAAAAAATGCAGCAAAAATTACCAAAATTGATAAATACTTTTCTCGTGCACTGCCGGAAGACAAGGTTAATTACATAGAAAAACAAAAAAAAGCCGGACACAAAGTTATTATGATAGGTGACGGAATTAACGATGCGCCTGCACTTGCTTGTGCCGACACGGGAATCGCAATGGGAAAATGCGCTGATATTACAGGCGAAACGGCAGACATAGTACTTTCTTGCGAAGACGGTCTTGAAGGCCTGTACAAAGTACGCATATTAGGAACAGAACTTATGAATAAAATTGACAAAAATAATATTAGTATTGTTGCAGTAAACACAAGCTTAATGTTTCTTGGACTTTTCGGGATAATTTCCCCGGCAGTTGCAGCCATACTGCACAATGCTTCTACCATAGCATTCAGCGTAAGGGCAACAAAACCTCTTTTAAAATAAAATCAGGAGCATAAGGAATGGAATACCGTTATTTTCCAGGTAAATTAAGGTTTCGCGATCATATTTTACGCGATGAAGACATAAGAAACTCAGCAATAGAAGTTGTTCATATAATTTGTCCTTCTGCAAAAATAGATTATATAGAAAAAACAAGCGGGATCCTTGCAACCTTTAATCCAGAATCTCTTGATGTTGAAAAACTAAAGACTTTTTTACCTATGCTTATGGAAATAGAGCCAAAAGTAAGATTTTTTACCCCAAAGAAAAAGAATGCAATTTTGGAAGGTATAGAGCAAATTAAGAATAAAGCAAAGGATTTATTTAATTATTAATCAAACAAATCTGAAATAATTCAGCATAAAAACCTTCCGACGTGCATTTTTGTTCAATAAGTTACGGTATGCTATACCCTATTGTTTGTTCTACTTTTCCTCACTGCAATTGAAAGAATAAGAATTCCACTGCACATCCCTAGACCTGCAAAACTGGTAGCACCTGGCACATGTAATGCATTCAAAACAAAGAAAAGAAATAATAAATTGAAAACGCAAGACCAGCGCGGAAGAGAAGTCTTTCTGGAGATCAAAATTATAAAAAGAGTAATACTCATAAGAGTATAAAAAATCGGATTTAAAATAAAAATAGTTTTATGTGCAGAGATAAAATGTTGTAAAACATAAAATGAATCTTCTGAACGACCAAGAGTTATAAAGAACCACGGCTGAAGAGTATATAAAAGATGAAAACCAGCGCCTAAAACAGCAGAACCAATTCCTCCTGCAAGAACAAATTCCGAAAGCAAAGGAGCTCCAGGCTTTGACATTTCGTATAGTCCAATCATTCCAAGGGCAATCAAAATCATTGAACAAAATCCGAGCAATCCTGAAACAGCAAATCTGACCGCCGTAACATCTTCTGTAACGTTTAAAAAAGCTTGAAAATTTGTAAATGTGTTAATATCAATACGTATGCCATTCACAAATTCAAGAATAAAATCAGCGATAAGACATACTGCATAACCGAATGCGCCAAGCAAAACCAAGATTTCTGAATGCTTCATTATATAATCTCCTGATCAAAAAAAAATATGAAATTAAAACCCGGAAAGCAAAACTACTGATGCAATGTAATAGAATTAAGATGCTACCACTGAAATGTTGCCCACCGGTCATTCATTTTTGGTAATAGGACTGCAAAAAGCCTGCAAAAAAATGAATATTTTTTCATTTCCTCGTTAAAACTGTGCTCTTCTACAAAATTTATTCCTTCACAAAGATCTGCAATTTCTTTTCCGCTCCAAGTTCCGCTTTTAAAAACTGCCTTTGTATTTTTTACGGTATCATGAAGATTCTGTTTTTCGACCATAAGCGGATTATTCTGCTCCGCTATCAAAGTCCCACATTTAAAATTTTGTTTTAATATGGAAAGAAGTTGAGCAATTTCCTTTATGGTAAGATACATGAAAAGACCTTCAGCAAGAAAAAGAACCTGTGCATCCCTCTTTTTTATTTCTTTCAGAACTAATGGACACCAGGTAGATTCAAGAACACTTCCAGAAATCATTTCTACCCTTTTGCGCTCGGGGAAAACCTTTTTTCTTAGTTCAATGGAATCCGGTAGATCAAGATCGAACCAAAAAATTTTACCATTATCAACCCGGCTGAATCGATTATCAAAACCAGCCCCCATATTTACGATTACACAAGATGGATTTTTTTCGATAAACAATTGAACCATTCTATCTAGCATGACAGTCCGGGCAATTACTCCTTCATGGCTCATAAACTTATCATATTGCTCTGTATTAATTCCAAGTTCCTTTATTATTTCCACTGCAACTTCATCTCGAACGCGAGGCTTTTTTCGCAAAGTTTCATTTGCTTTAATAGCAACCGGAATTAAAGCTGTCTTCTGTACATCCCCTAGATTTAGATTCATTTTTCTCTTCCCTAATATGAGCTATTACTAACAATTAATATTCTTTTTTCAAGATAAAATGCATGAACTTTACACTTCTATATTCATACACAAATAACAGGAAGAACTGAAAAACAGTCTTAAAAATTTTTTGATTTTCATGCTGTTGATAGACCTGAAATTTTTATTTCTAAAAGATTTGAGTGCAACCTGCTAAGCCGCCCTAAAACAGGTCGCAATCAAATCATTATGAAAATTCTCTACTTAAGTTTTTTATAACCGTAAACAGCAGTATCGCCCAGTTCTTCTTCAATGCGGAT
>JAFOSK010000155.1 GCA_017392945.1 Treponema sp. | reverse complement strand
TCAAAAGCTTTCTTTTCATATTCCTTCTCCAATAAAAAAATTACATATTATCTGTCCGTGCAGAAGATCCGCCTACGCCCCTTTTGTACGCGGCAAAGCTTCGTCCTCCGCACCTGTCCGCAACCATACAACGAATGTACAGCTCCGCTGTTCCCGGCGTACGGAAGGAGTTTCTACTCTCCCTTACCCGCCGGTCATTCCGCAACAAAAAAAGACCGCCTTCTGCCGTACTTACGGCAGTCCTGCGGTCTTCTGTATTACATGAGTAAATTGCTGTGTATATGATTTGCCCTCAGGGCAATTTGCGCACCTGCATTGCCGTGTCTTTTGCACACAACGGCTCCGGGCTTCTTCCTGATGATAAACTTTCCCACGCCCTTAATTATAAAGAATTCAAGATTTTTATTTAACACCTTCATGTTGATTTTTTTTGTAAAATTTGTAGGCTCTGTAAAGAAAAATATTGATACTCAAAATGCGGTGATTGCGCTTATCCAATGTATAAACGGTCATTTCAGCAAGCATTCCGGCAAGTACTTCGATAAGTACTTCGACAAGCTCAGGGACCGCCCTTCGACTGGCTCTCTGTAAACATCTAGAAAACAGTCAATGAACACAATCTAGATATAAAAACCTCCTCTCGAATAACATGTCATTTAAGCCCGTTCTAACAAACAACCACATTGAATTTCCTATCAAAAAAGTATAATATGCGCACTGTGAATTAAAAGGAAATTGGGTGAACAAAACTACCGAACGGTAGTAGAACTATTCCCAAGCTGGATGCGCAACTGTTACGGGCTTTATTTTTAAGCCTCTAGTCAGAACACTTTGATTCACGCCGGGATTACCCCGTACTGCCCGTATGGAACAGTAAACTTATTTTTGGAATCTACGCACCTCTGGATTCCGGAGAACAAAATGAAAAGCATACGCTTATCTTTCCGCCGCGCTGCAGCTCTTGCCAGCGCCCTTCTTTTACTTTCACTTTCATTCGGCCTTACATCATGTAAAACAGATGATGAGGATAACTCTCTTGTTCAGGCTTATTTGCTCAGCCAAAAGTCGCCTGCATATTCAATAAAAGGTACGTGGAAATCTGCTGCAGGGGACACTTACGTTATCACTGATACAAGCTTTACAAACTACTCTACTTCTGATACTACTGCAACTCCATACCAGACTTGGGAAATTGTTTCATATGCTGTTGATCCTTCGGA
The DNA here is from genome assembly GCA_017392945.1 of Treponema sp. GTDB lineage: Bacteria > Spirochaetota > Spirochaetia > Treponematales > Treponemataceae > Treponema_D. Next base: position 6,890 of record JAFOSK010000155.1, on the reverse strand, counting down.
TCCAACAATTTTTTACATCTATGGAAAAATTACACAGTTAGGTTCTTCAAACTACGGCGGAGTTGTATATCCTGCAACAGGAACAATCGGTTACTACACAGCAGCCTATGTTAAAGTAGTTGATAATTCTTCAATTCAGATTTCCTGTGCATTCAAAACTACAAACTGCGATCCAAGTCTTGAAACAGTAAAAACAACATTTACTGATGCAAACGGATATTTCGGATATAAGCCAAATTATACAAAACAATAATTACATACAGAACCATTTGTAACAGGCAGCCGGCAGTTATCAACAAAAAGATAAGTGCCGGCTTATTTTTAATATTCCGAATACAATTCTTTCTCTGGATGTGAAAAATTATCTGGAACACACTTTAGTTAGCCTAAACAAACTTTTGCATATTAAATTTATGCCAGCGATTTTGAGCCTGTTCAAAATGAAGTTCTTTGGGTGGTTGAGCCTGTCGAAGGGTGGTCCCTGAGCTTGTCGAAGGGTCGAAACCTCTTCTTATAGTAAACGGTCATTTCGACAAGTACTTCGACAAGCTCAGTAACCACTCAATGACCGCTGACTCTGAACTTTTTAGACAGACTCCTGCGTAAGGGGCCGAGCCCCACGATTCCCCCGCCGCTTCAAACTGCATTGCAGTTTGAAATCGCGTAAGGGATTGTAAGGGTGAGCGAAGCGAAAACACGCGGAGCGTGGTCGGAGGCGAAAGCCGTAGCCCTGAAAAGCCCGGCCTGGAGCGGTGGTTTACACCGCGGAAGGATACGCCATGATAAATAAAAAAATAATTTTTGGACTGACCGTCATTTCTTTTATAAATCTTTTTGCCACATCCGAAGAACCTGATTCAACGAACGATTCCGAGGAGCTTTCTGTAATCACCGTTACAGCTTCAATAGAAACTCCCGTCGTAGAACAAAGACAGACTTTTACTCAAACGGATATAGAACAGCTGCACTCGCCTGACCTGCCGGCTTTACTGCAAAGCGCAGGAATCCAGATCCTTTCCTATGGTACTTATGGACTTGAACAGAAAGCTTCCATACGAGGCTTTACTGACGAAACTGTCCGGGTCATCATAGACGGAATCTGCGTGAATAACGCCCAATACGGAACGTTCGACTTTACCACCGTAAACATGAACGATGTAGAAAAAATTGAAATTGTACGAGGCGGCTTTACAGAAGGCGTTTCCGACGAAGGTGCTGTTGGCGGCGCTGTCTACATCACCACAAAGAAAAATAAAAAGGGGCACAGCTTTAATTCAGACACTTGCCTTACCTCCTACCTTAATCAAAAGTATCCGCTGGACACTGTAAGCCAGAGCCTTGGATACAGCGGCGCTTTTTCTGAAAGCACCTTCTTTTCATCCTCTATAAAAGGAAGCTTTGCAAAGAACGCCTTTCAGTACGAAAACTCTAAGAAAAAACAGAAGACACTGGAAAATGCAGAAGTATTTGATATTAACGGTTCAATAAAACTTTCGCATAACTTTTCAGAAAAAAACTCATGGACTATTTCTAATCAAACTTACTACGGAAACAAAAATACGCCCGGTTCTGCTTCTCAGGATCTTACTGGAAATCAAAAGGACCTAAACAACAACCTTTCTTTTAATGTAAATCTTCCGGCTATTAAGGACTGCTTTTACGCAGACAACACTGTGAATTGGATCACAAACAACCGTTTCTACGAAGAGAATGATGATCTAAGCATTCATTATATCAATTCGTTCAGATACACATTTCAGTCAGATTTTTTCAAGTTTAATTTTTACAAACAAACTTTTGGCATTACGGCGGACTTTACCACCCTCAATTCCACAAATGACGGAATACATAATCAGATTACAGGAACGTTTAAGGAAACTTCAAAATTCTTTTTTGGAAATCATTTTTCCATGACAGTTCCGCTTGCCGTAAAATACTGTGGTTCAAACTTTGAATTTATTCCAAAACTTGGACTGGGACTTACTTTCAAATATGCAGAATTCTTTTTGAACGGCTACAGAATGGTTCAGTTTCCAAATATGGATGATCTTTACTGGGATTCGAACGGATATAAGGGAAATCCGGATTTAACTGCCGAAAGCGGCTGGGGTTCGGAATTTACGGCAAATGCAAAGATTCCTTATGCGCCTTTTTCCATAACTTTCTTCTACAATTACTATAAAGATAAAATTCAATGGCGGTATATTGATAATTCAATGAGTCCGCAGAATGCCGCAAGTGCATGGTATTTTGGAATTGATTTTCTGGCAGAACAGAACATTCTGGGCTTTATTTCTATAAAAGAAAGCATGGAATACCTTTACAACCAGCTTATTGACCCGGACAACGAACTGACAGACGGGAATCATATTATGTGGACACCGGACTTTGTCGGATCTGTAATTTTGAACATAAATGCCGGTTTTGCAGTTTTTTCGCTGGATGTAAGCTATACAGGAAAACGCTACACGGATAATTTGAATGTTACATACCTTAAGCCCTATTTTCTTCTTAATGCCGGAATGGATTTGACTGTCTGGGAACACTGCATACCTTATCTTAAAGTTAATAATATTCTGAATGAATCTTACGAATCGATTCCAGGCTACCCTATGCCGGGAATTTCGATTCAATTAGGGTTAAAATTTCTTTAACGGCTGAATTTTCAGTTTTATTTAGGGAATTCGGAAAACTACAAATTTTGATATTTTATCCTGCAGCTGCCGAAAAAATATTTTTAGCAGCTGCATTTTTTTTCTAAAATAAGCTTAAACAGAAAGTTTTTAATAGCAAATACGATTGCAAAAATAATATAGCAACAAGACGTAGCAAAAACATTGGAACACCTGCGAACATTGCAGAAGCGACTAACCGTATTCTCATAGTAAATATCAGGGAATAGTTTGTTTTCGTAACCAATATTTTTTCACGAAATTACTTCTTCAAGCTTTTATAAATAAAATCTAAACATTCATATAATTCAGCCTAGATACGGAAAAGTATTGATACTTAAAATATGGTTGTCGATCTTATCGACTCATAAGAACAAGATTTATCTGGTATATAAATGGTCATTTCAACAAATTCTTCGATAAGTACTTCGACAGGTACTTCGACAAGTACTTCGACAAGCTCAGTAACCACCCTTCGACGGGCTCAGGGACCACCCTTCGACAAGTACTTCGACAGGCTCAGTAACCACTCAGGGACCACCCTTCGACAGGTACTTCGACGGGCTCAGGGACCACTCAGAGACAGCTCAGAAACCTCATCAACTTTCTATTCTAAACGAGGTTTAATTAAAAAACGATAGTTATTAAATTTTATAACTATCAATAATTTGTTTTAATACGCCTAATTTTATGTTTCACATGAAACAGTTCATTTTTCGCTTTCTTTTGTTTCATGTGAAACAATATTAAATTTCTTTTTTCATGTTTCATGTGAAACATGAATTCTCCCCTCCCCTACTCTTGAAAAGTGAAAATATTATTTTGCGCTTTCATTGTTTCACATGAAACATTTTTGTAAATAAATACATTTTTAATTATTTCTAAAAATCGTTTTTTTACGATTTAATCAAACAATATCTTTCTTAAAAAATGATTATTAAGAACGGTACAAAATCAGTATGTTTCATGTGAAACAAATTCATTCTATTTCACCTTATTTATCCTTGAAATGTTTCACATGAAACATACCGATTTAAACACAGAGTTATCCACAACTGTGGGTAAATTGTGGATAACTTTTGGATAAGTCATATATCTTGTGTCTGCTTTTAGAAAGATTAAAAACTACAGTAATTTCGAGAGTTTCAATCATCATAGCTTTTCCATTAAATTAAAATATCTATTATAGAGATACGATACTTCTTAAAAACTTGCTTTCTACTGTTAAATCTACGGTAATTTCGAGAGCCTCAACCACCGTAGATTTAGAAAATATTTTGAAAAACGCGTAGTCTTACTTAATTTTTTTTCATTAAATTTAAAAATAAAAAACCGGCTGAAAAAATCCAGCCGGTGCCTGATGTATTTTATTAATCCCTAGTTGAAAATCAACCTACCCAAATAAAATTATATATTATTTAAACACTTTTGTCATTATTCAAAGATAATTCTTTGTAATTCTTTATAATATATAGAATTACAAAGGTTAATCTTTGTTTTCAGGAACTTTATCCACACCAACAAGGAAGTCAGGTTCCGAAATGCGTACAACCTTAACTCCTGTTGAGCCAGTTCCCTGCTGATTGATAGTATTCGCATTAACTCTGAGTGTTTTTCCCTGACTTGTCATGCAGACAATTTCATCATTATCTTTGACTGGAAGAAGTCCTATGATTTCCCCGCGTTCTTCAGTATTACCGAATATTCTCTGACCGCCAGTTCCACGTCCATGTGGATTAAAGTCTTCAAAGCTTACGCGCTTACCGTATCCCTTTTCTGTAAGAAGAAGAATCTTTTCGTCCTCTGAAACTTTTACAGCTCCAGAAACTTCATCTCCTTCTGAAAGTTTCATACCCTTAATACCGCAGCTTGCACGGCCCATTTCGCGTACAACATCTTCGTTGAATCGTAATGCCTTTCCACGGCGAGTAACAACAAGCACATCAGACTTACCGTCAGTTGGAATAGCACTTATAAGCTTGTCACCTTCTTTAAGTTTAAGACCGATGATACCGCGTGTCTTTGCATTGCTGAATTCAGAAGTCTGAACCTTCTTTACAACACCGCTTGCAGTAGTCATAAACAAATACTGATCGTCACGGAATTCACGCAGTGTAACGACTGTAGAAATTTCTTCGTCAGCACCGATTGCAATCATACTCTTGATATTTGTACCGCGACTGTTCTTTGAAGTTTCTGGAATTTCATGAACCTTGATCCAATATGCTTTTCCAGCATTTGTAACAAACAAAATATGGTCGTGAGTAGAACCGATGAACAGCTGATTGATATAATCGTCTTCAATCAAATTTGTACTATTGCTTCCAGTTCCTCCCCTACCCTGCTTTTTATACTGAGTTACAGAAATACGTTTCATGTAGCCGAGCTTAGAAATCATTACAACCATGTCTTCTTCTTTGATCATGTCTTCTACATTGATTTCTTCAACTTCGTCTGCAACGATATCTGTGCGGCGGTCATCGCCATATTTTTCTGCCAGCTTATTAGTTTCATCTTTGATGATAGTAAGAATCTTTCCAGGATTTGCAAGAAGATCTTCAAGATAATCAATCCATGCCTGAAGTTCCTTGATTTCTTTCTGGAGGTCTTCTATCTGAAGATGAGTGAGGCGCTTGAGCTGCATATCGACGATTGCCTGAGCCTGTTCATCATCAAAGTTGAATCGTTTTTCCAAAGCAAGTTTTGCACTTTCTGTATCGCGGCTTTCCTTGATGATTTTGATAACTTCATCAATATTGTTGATTGCTGTAATCAAAGCTTCAAGAATGTGCATGCGGTGCTTTGCAACTTTCAAATCGTAAATTGTGCGGCGGGTAATAACCTCGTTTCGGTGATTTACAAAGTGCATTATAAGCTGCTTTAAGTTCAATACTTCTGGCTTAAGATATGTTGGTGGCAAGGTAAGCATGCCAGGTTCGTCATACCTTGGTTCCCCTTCCTTTACTTGAGGAACAAGAGCAAGATTTATAACACCAAAATTTGACTGTAAATCAGTTTTTGAAAAAAGCTGATTCAATACAAGTTTTGTTACAGCACCTCTTTTAAGGTCAACAACAAGGCGCATTCCCGAACGGTCAGAAGATTCGTCGTTTGCCCCAACGATTCCTTCAATCTGTTTATCTCGGACAAGTTCCTTTATGCGGCGGATAATATTTGTTGTATTGATTCCGTATGGGACTTCTGTAAAGACAATTGATTCTCGTCCATGCTTGTCGGTTTCAATTGTAAACTTTGAACGGATTGTAATTTTTCCGCGACCGGTTTTATATGCTTTTTTGATTCCTTCGCGACCATAAATAATACCTCCAGTCGGAAAGTCCGGACCTTTGATATGGTGCATGAGTTCATCAATAGAAATTTCAGGATTATCAATGTATGCAGAAATTGCAGAAGCAACTTCACGAAGGTTGTGGGTCGGCATGTTTGTAGCCATACCAACGGCAATACCAGTAGTACCGTTACACAAAAGGAAAGGAAAAGCCGCAGGAAGAACGCTAGGCTCTTTTGTGGTATCGTCAAAGTTTGATACCATATCAACGGTATTCTTGCTGATGTCTGCAACCATTTCTTCAGTGATTTTAGACATCTTAGCTTCGGTGTATCGGTAAGCCGCAGCAGGGTCACCGGCGATTGTACCAAAGTTTCCCTGAGGAGTTACGGTTGTATAACGCTGAGCAAAATCCTGTCCAAGTCGAACAAGGGCATCGTAAACAGAAGCGTCCCCGTGCGGATGGTAATGTCCCAAAACTTCACCAACGATTGTTGCACACTTTTTAGTTTTTCCGCCGCTTGCAAGATGAAGAGTATCCATTGCATACATAATTCGTCTGTGAACTGGCTTAAGTCCATCACGAACATCCGGCAACGCACGCTGAACAATTACCGACATCGAATAGTCAATGTAGGCCTGTTTTACTTCATCCTCAATAGGAATCTTTATGACAGTTCCGCCTTCGGCAGTTTTGATTTCTTCCATTTTTCTCTGTCCTATCTTGTGATTTAAAATAAGAATTCACTTTTTGCTTACAATTATAGCCTTATTATTGTAATGTTTTTTTTAATTTTAGTCTTTAGTTGAGAAACTAATATATGGTAGTTTTAGAGAAAATTTAGACTACACTTAAAACCTTTATTAAATCATTTTTAGGATTTTTTACCGCAATCTGAAAATCATCTTCGTAAATTATTTCACCTGGT
>JAFOSK010000154.1 GCA_017392945.1 Treponema sp. | reverse complement strand
ATAATAAGTAGTTTTTGCGAAAGCAAAAACTACAGGCGAGGCAAGATAGATAAACGGTTAAGAATTTGTTTTAGCCTCGCCGTAGATGCAATCCAGTAATCAAGTTTTGCGCAAGCAAAACTTGGAGGCGTGGCAAGAAAAATAAACGGTTGAAAGACTTGTTTATGCCACGCCCTGACGCAATTGAAAATAAATAGTTTTGCGGAAGCACTGTAATTATAATTGTGGTGGTTTACTGAGTTTGTCGAAGTGCTCTCGAAACCCCTGGTTATGGTCATTTAGACAAGCTCAATGGTCATAACTTATGACGTAATAAAAAGCCGGTTTCCAGTTCTGGGGGATCGGCTTTTTGTTTCTTAATTGACTACAAGTAAATATTGGTTTATTATTATAGAACTAAAATTATTGAATAATTCCGGGTAATCCGGTTTTGGAGTTTAAAAATGGGTGCTATTGGTATTATCCTTCTTGTTGCTTTTGTAATCGTATGTATTCTGCTTGTGCTTCTTGTTCTTGTTCAGGATGACGGACAGAGCGGAATGGGCGGTCTTTTAGGTGGACGCGGAAGTGCTGCGTTCGGTTCGCATTCTGCTACGGTTCTTACAAAGGCTACTACAGTTCTTGTTGTTTTCTTCTTTGCGATTACAGTTTTGCTTGCAGTTCTTAATAAAAAACCAAAGGCTGTAGAAGATCTTGCTCCTACAACTTCAGTTGAATCTGAGGCTGAAGAGACACCTGCTGCTGATGATGCAGCTCAGACTGATTCTTCATGGTGGAAGTCTGCGGAAGAGTCTAAGTAAGATATTAATCCGGAGGATCGATGATAAGTTCCCTTATAAAGCCGGAGTCAGTTATTGTTCGGCTTGAAAGTACCGATAAGGAGAGTCTTTTTGCGGAAATGACTGAATCCTTGGTAAGAATTGATCCTTCGGTAGATAGAAATGAAGTTCTGGATGCTCTTTCAGAAAGAGAGAGGCAGTCCGGTTCTATTGTTATGAACGGAATTGCGGTTCCCCATGTGGAATGTCCTTCTGTTCGGAAACCGATGATGGCTGTAGGAATCAGCCTTGACGGTGTGGATTATGATGTATGCGGGGTAGGATCAAGAGATTTTGCGGAATCATTGATTCATCTTGTCGTATTGATTTTGTTTGATAGGAAAAGTACAGAACGGCAGCTGCGTGTACTTGCTGATTGTGCAAGAATTCTTCATATTCCTGGTTTTTACAAATCTTGTCTTCGTGCTGGTTCTGCACAGGAAGTTTGCAATATAATCCGAGAATACGAAATTTCTTACTGATATAAAAGAGGTTTTTATGGCAGATACAGAAATTAGTATTATTTCCCATCTTTTGGAAGTTGAATCAGAGGCATCGGAGCTTGTAAAAGATGCTCAGGCTGAGGCTAACAGACGTTTGTCTGAAGCTCGTGCAAAAGCTGATTCTGATTTTAAGGTTCAGTACGAAAAAATCCAGTCAAAATACGAAGCCGACTATAATAAAAAAATTCAGTCGTTGTCGGAAAATCATGATAGAATAATAAGAGAATATAAAGAGTCTGCTGAGGCTGTTGAGCAGGATAAAGAATCGTTCAATGCGTTTTTGAAAAAGGTTTTGGACGAAGCGTAGAGGTATTGTTTATGGATTATTCTGGAGCTTCTTCTTATATATATGCAAAAGCTTGCGGAATGCTGTCAAAAACCTTTACTGGAAAAAATGCGGCAGCTTTGTTCAATGTCAGATCGCTGGCCGAAATTTGGGATCTGCTCTTTAAAGAACCTGTACCGCAGCTGCCAGAGCAGTTGCTTGCTAATAAAATTGAGCATGAAGCGGTGAAAAAATTCGTTTCTCAATATATAAGTCTTTTAAGGTGTTATTCAAAACCTGATCCGTTTCTTGTAGAGCTTTTGCGACGTTATGATATCCTTAATCTTAAGGTGCTTGCTGCAGCTTCCATAAATGGAGAGCAGGAGCGTCCTCGTGTTATCCGTATAGGCGAATACAGTGAACTTGACTATGACAGTTGGCCTGATATGAAAAAAATAACTGCTATGTCATCTTTTGCGTGGTACGGTAACATGAAGCCGGAAGAAGATCATCAGCAGATGGATTTTAAGCTTGATCTTCAGGAGATCCGCTTCCTTTGGAAGGCCGTTAATCATGTGGCCGATTCTTCTAGGAAAAGTCTTGTAGAGTATTACAGAAGATTTTATTCAATAAAAAATATGCTTTGGGCAATGAGACTTAAGGTGTATTATAATATGAAGGCCCAAGATATAGAAAAAAATCTTTTCTATGTAACGGAGGCTCCTTCTTCAAAAGATCCAATATGCGGATTTGCCTATGAAATTCTGAATATGGAGACGGATTCATATAATGATTGGGCTTCTTGGAGGTTTGCGGCTTTTTTGAATCCTCATGAAGAAGGTTCTGTGTGGACTGTTGATCCTATGTGGGTCGAGCAGAAATTCCGTTTTGGAGAAATAAAAGAAATAAAAAGAATGTTTTACGGAAACCCTATGACATATGCGTCGCTGGTTGCTTTTTTTCTTATCAAGTTAAAGGAAATTGATTGCATTCGTGCAGCGACGGAATCCATTCGGTTGAATGCAAGCATTGAAGATGCAATGTATGGCGCCGGTGTGTCATCAAACGAAAATTAGGAGGTGCGGATGGCCAGAACTATTGAAATGCGCCTTGTGGAACTTATGGTTCTGAGGCAAGATATTGCTGCTGTAATCGATTATCTCGGTAAAAAAGGAAATTTTCAGTTTCAGTCAAAGAAAAATACTGTTATTGCAGAAGCAAAAGATGATACGGTCGTAAATGCTGATGCGCAGATGTATGAAGCTTTGCAGAAAGTGCGCATTTTTCTTAATGTAAGTGACAGAAAAAATGAAATTCTTGACTGCCCTATGGCAACTGATGAAAACCGCTCGGAAGCTGCTAAAATTATTGCTTCTGCCGACGATTTGGAGGCTCGTTTTGCTGTTAAAAGTGATGCCTTAAAACGAGTTTCGGAATCTTACAAAGAGGCTTCCGCGTTCTCAAATCTAAAAGTGCCTTATTCCCAGCTGGAGCATCTTTCCTTTCTTTCTATAAGGATCGGAAAAATTCCGGCTGCTAATCTTTCTGATTTAAAGGATTCTTTGGCCGGACATGCAGTTGTAGTTCAGCTTGGTGCAGATGGTGACAGGATAATGGCTGTCAGTTCAAAAAAAGGCAGGTTTTCGCTTGATACGGAACTTAAGAAATTCGGATTTGTAAACATGGAAGTTCCTTCTGGTTTTACAGGAATTCCGGACGAAATGCTTTCTTCTTTGCGCAAGCAAATGGAAGAAACTCAGAAAGAACTTGATCTTCTTGAAGAAGAAAAATCGAATTATGCGGAAACTCATGCAGAAAAACTGCTTTCTTTACTTGGTTCTTTCAGTGTGTCAATGCAAATAGAAGAGATTCAAAGCAGGCAGGAAGGAACTTCGCTTGTATATCGTCTTACAGGATGGGTTCCGGCAGAAGACTGCAATTTATTTATGCGGGGACTGGACGAACTTACTGCTGGAAGAATTGCAATCCGTGAATATCATCCTGCAGAAGTTGCTTCTGTTATAAACGGAACGGAACAGGTTCCTGTAAAGCTTAAGCACGGAACCTTTATATCTGCGTTTGAACGCATGATTTTCAGTTACGGTTCACCGCTTTACGGTACTATTGATCCGACTCCGTTTGTTGCAGTCTTCTTTACAATCCTGTTTGGAATTATGTTCGGTGACTGCGGTCAGGGGCTTGTGTTCCTTATTTCAGGAATCCTTATGGCATTAAAGGTAATTAAGGTTGGCGGATGGAATAAATTTGCGCCGATTTTTATAGCGATTGGAATCAGTAGTTCAATAATGGGGCTTATTACAGGAGAATTCTTTGGAACGGAAACTGTTCTTGAACCGTTTGCTCATTTTGTTACAGACTTGTTCGGCGAACCAAGGGCTCCTATCCTTAAGGTAATGCCGTCATCAGATCCTAATTCTATCAAAGTAATTTTTGGAATCTTTGGCGTAACGATTGCGCTTGGAATAATCATCAATTCAATTGGTCTTGTTGTTAATGTTATAAACAAGATGATTTCAAAAAAATGGGGAAGTGCTGTATTCGGAAAAACTGGAATTGCAGGAATTGCCTTTTATTGGTATGTCCTTGTTTTTGCCGCAAGAATTGTACTTGCTCATCATGTTCCGGCCCTTTATGACTGGATTGTAATCGGTGCAACGCTGTTTTTTGCTGCATTCGGAGAACCGTTTGAGCGTCTTTTTGACGGTCACAGACCTGTTGTAGAAAACGGATTCGGTGCGCTTGTAATCGGCGGTGTGGTTGAATTGATAGAAGTTGTTTCAAACTATCTTTCCAGCACAATCAGCTTTGTCCGTGTAGGCGCCTTTGCCCTTGCTCACGCAGTTCTTGGTTTCATAATAGAAATGATGAGCGAAAAATGCGGCCACATAGGAGGAATCGCAGTCCTTATCGTTGGTAATGGTATTGTTGTAGTACTTGAAGGAATGATTGTAGCCATTCAGGTTATCCGACTTCAGTATTACGAATTTTTCAGTAAATTCTTTAATGAAACAGGAACGGAATTTAAGCCGCTCCGCTTCCATTATGGAAATAAATAAGGTTCAGAAATATATAGGAGTTATTGTATGAACAGAAAGATTTTTGTATTGTCGGCAATTCTTTTGTGTGCAGGATTTTTTGCACTTTCTGCACAGGCTTCTGGCGCAGTAGAAGCAGAAACTGCTGTTGAAGAACAGGCTCCGGCAAGTTCTTCTGCATGGAAGTATATTTCCGCAGCTCTTGCTGTTGGTTTTTCATGTATCGGCGGTGGAATGGCTGTTTCTAAAATCGGTGCGGCTGCCATGGGTGCAATGAGCGAAAACGCTGAGCTTTCTGGAAAAGCTTTACCGTTCGTTGGTCTTGCAGAAGGTATCTGTCTTTGGGGATTCCTTGTTGGACTTCTCATTATTGTTCTTTAATTTCTTAACGAAAGGTTTTTAAATTGAAGTTTTATATTATCGGCGACAGGGAAATGATTCTCGCATTCAAGCTTACCGGGATAGACGGCACAGTTGCAGAAACCCGTCAGGAAGTTCTGGATGCGTTTAATCGTGTAACCGGAAAGGGCGGGGATGCTGCGCTTCCGGTTGATGAGTTGCCGAAAGTTCTTATCCTCACAGAAGCGGCTGCCGCTCTGATTGAGGAAGAAGAGCTTGCATGGCAAAAGAAAGGAACTTTTCCTCTTATTGTAGAAATTCCAGGGCTCGACGGACATGTTTCCGGTAAGAAATCCCTTACTGATGCAATCCGGGAGGCAATTGGTGTACAGGTTTAATTAAGGAATACTTATAATTATGGAAGAATTGAGATCTACAGAAGTCCTTGATAAAGAAATCCGGGCTGACGCTCGTAAAAAGGCAGAAAAGATTCTTGATAAAGCAGATGTAGATTGCCGTTATATTATCGAAGAAGTCTCTCAGAAGGTGAAAGAAGCAGAACAGTCTGCTTCTGAAAAAACAGAAGAAAGGGTTTTTATTTATGAAAAAAATCTGAATGCTTCGCTTCCTTTGGAAAAAGAACGTTTTAAAGTATCCTTTATACAGTCATCTATTGAAAAGGCTATAGATGAATATCTTGGAACCTTAAGCGAGAATGAACTGCTTAACCTTGTTATTAGAAAGCTTAATGCAGAAGATTTGATTTTAAAAGAAAGAAAATTCAATGCGTATTATTACGGTTTTTCTGAGTCCGGGGTAAAGAAGATTCTTTCTGAGCAAGGAATAACTGTTGCCTCTCTCGAAAAAACAGATTTTAATAAAATTATAATTGAAAATAACTGCGGTATTACAGAAAACAGGGGTATTGTGCTTGACGCAGATGACAAATCTGTTCGGTTAAGACTTACCCTTGCTGAGGTAATCTCTCAGATTTTAGATAGATATAGAAATGAACTTTATGATGCTTTGTTTGGCGGGAGGCTTGCATAAATCATGATAGAAGGAAAAATAACCCGCATTTCAGGACCGATTGTTTTTGCAGAAGGACTTGACGGCTGTGGTCTTTACGATGTAGTTGATGTTGGGGAAAAACGTCTTATAGGCGAAATTATCCGTCAGAATAAGGGGAATGCTACTATTCAGGTATACGAGGAAGATACAGGAATGCACATTGGTGAAAAAATTGTTTGTCACCAGAGGCCGCTTTCTCTTCGTCTTGGACCAGGGCTTGTTGGGACGATTTACGATGGAATTCAGAGACCTCTTAAGGCTATGGCAGAAAAATCCGGCGCATTCCTTTTGCCGGGAGAACGCACGGAACCTCTTGATGTTTCTGCGGTCTGGCATTTTGAAGCTTCTGACCTTGTCTCTCAGGGAACTGCGATAAAACCTGGATTTGTGCTTGGAACAGTAAGGGAAACAGCTTCTGTTACACAGAAAATTATGGTTCCGCCTTATATCCGTGGTAGAAGCCTAAAAACTTTTAAGGGTACCGGAGACTATACTGTAGATGACGTTATTGGAACCACGGAATTTGATGAGGAAATAAAGCTTTCTCATTACTGGCCTGTTCGCGAGCCTCGTCCTTATGCGGATAAATTGGAAGTTTCTGAGCCTCTCATTACCGGACAGCGCGTTATAGATGTCTTCTTTCCCCTTTCTAAAGGCGGAACGGCTGCAATTCCTGGAGGTTTCGGAACTGGAAAAACAATGACACAGCATGCTGTCGCAAAATGGTGTGATGCGGATATTATCGTGTACATTGGATGCGGTGAGCGCGGTAACGAAATGACCGAGGTTCTTACTGAATTTCCAGAACTTATTGATCCGCGTACAGGCCGTTCGATTATGGAGAGAACAATCCTTATTGCAAATACATCCAACATGCCGGTTGCAGCGCGCGAAGTTTCTTTGTATTCGGGAATTACGCTTGCTGAATATTACCGCGACATGGGGCTTCATGTTGCTATAATGGCTGATTCAACTTCCAGATGGGCAGAGGCTCTCCGTGAACTTTCCGGTCGTATGGAAGAAATGCCGGCAGAAGAAGGTTTTCCTGCATATCTTCCTACAAGGCTTGCATCATTTTATGAGCGTGCAGGACGTATAATTTCTTTGGAAGGGCAGGAAGGTTCTGTTTCTGTAATCGGTGCGGTTTCGCCACCGGGTGGTGACTTTTCTGAGCCGGTTACACAGCATACAAAACGTTTTATCCGCTGTTTCTGGGCGCTTAACCGCGATCTTGCAAATGCGCGTCATTATCCGGCTATCGGTTGGATAGATTCCTATTCCGAATATGCCGGCGAAGTCCGTGGCTGGTGGGAAAAAAATAATCCTGTATGGTGGACAGTGCGCACAGAAGCGCTTGAACTTTTAAAGAAGGAAGAGCGCCTTCAGCAGATTGTGCGCCTTATCGGTCCTGATGCGTTGCCGGACACAGACAGGCTTGTGCTTAAGGTTTCAGAAATGATAAAAAACGGATTTCTTCAGCAGAATGCTTTTGATGATGTTGATATGTACTGCAGCACGGACAAGCAGATAAAGATTCTTGAGTTTATGATGAGTTTTTATAAGCGGGCTTTTACTGTAATTAAAAATGGTTGTCCTCTTGCAAAAGTTGCCTCTTTGCCTGTTGCAGATGAAATTGTCCGCATAAAATACAGCGTTCCAAATGATAACATGGAAAAAATTGCAGATATAAAGAGTCATTTTGATGAACAGTTTGGTGAGTTGGAAACCGTTTATAGTAAGGCAGGAGCTGTTTTATGAGAGGAATTGAATATCGTGGAGTAACAAGCGTTGACGGACCGATTGTTGTAGTTCAGCGCACAGAAGATATCTTCTATAATGAGACAGTTTATGTCCGCGACCGCATCGGCGAAAAACGTTTAGGCCGTGTTATTGATCTTAATCAGAAATCTGCAGTTGTTCAGATTTTTGGAAATACAACAGGAATTGATCTTTCTGAAAGCTCGTTTGAATTTTTGGACAAGCCTCTTGAGCTGCGCGTAGGCGAAGGGCTTTTAGGACGAGTATTTAATGGTCTTGGAGAACCAATAGACGGTTACCCGGAAATTGTTTCTTCTAAATGCGTAAATGTAAACGGTTATCCTATTAATCCTTACAGCCGTTCCTATCCGAGGGACTTCATTCAGACGGGAATTTCTGCAATTGACGGAATGAACTCTCTTGTACGCGGACAGAAGCTTCCGATTTTTTCTGGTTCGGGACTTCCGCACAATAAGCTTGCGGCTCAGATTATACGCCAGGCAAAACTTCGCGGAACAGACGAGCAGTTCGTAATGGTTTTTGCAGGAATGGGCATTAAGTATGACGTTGCACGGTTCTTTATCAATACATTCGAAGAATCCGGAGTTCTTTCTAAGGTTGTCATGTTCCAGTCACTTGCGGATGCTCCCTCTATTGAACGAATTATGACTCCTCGCTGTGCGCTTACTGCAGCAGAATATCTTGCTTTTGAAAAGGGAATGCATGTTCTTGTAGTAATGACAGATATGACAAACTATTGTGAAGCCCTCCGTGAAATTTCCACTACGCGTGGAGAAGTTCCTGGCCGTAAAGGGTATCCAGGATATCTATATTCTGACCTTGCAGAACTTTATGAACGTGCAGGGAAAATAGAAGGAAGCGAGGGCTCTATCACTCAAATTCCGATTCTTACAATGCCTAATGATGATATTTCTCATCCTATTCCTGATCTAACAGGGTACATTACAGAAGGGCAGATTGTTCTGGACCGCGAAATGGATTCAAAGGGAATTTATCCGCCTGTTGCAGGACTTCCGTCTCTTTCTCGTCTTATGAAGGACGGAATAGGAAAGGATATGACGCGTGAGGATCATGCAAATGTTTCTTCTCAGCTTTTTGCGGCTTATTCACAGGTAAAGACAATCCGTAATCTTGCTTCCATTATTGGAGAAGAGGAGCTTTCTCCGCTGGATAAAAAATATCTTCAGTTTGGAAATAAATTTGAAGGTGAATTCCTTACTCAGGGTGAACATGAAGACCGCACTATAGAGCAGACTTTGGATATAGGGTGGAAATGTCTTGCCGTTCTGCCTAAAGAAGAACTTACAAGAATTAAATCGGAATTTATTGAGAAATATTTTCCTGCATAATGTTGATTTGAACGGGTAAAAAATGGCAAAATTAAATATTGCACCAACAAAATCAAACCTTCTCGCCATGAAAGAGCAGTTGGCTGTTTCACAGAACGGCTATGATCTTCTTGAACAGAAGCGCGAAATTCTTGTTCAGGAGCTCATGAAAATGGTTGAAAAGGTTCGGCTTCTTGAGCGTGAACTCGATGAGGTTACGGCAACCGCTTATCCGGCATTCAAACGAATGCTTATGGCGGCTGGATCTGACCAAGTTAAGCGTATTGCAAAAAATGTTCATTATGATTTTGCCATGCAGGAAAAATCTGTTGCTATAGGAGGTATGTCTTTCGATACGATAGACGTAACTGTTCCTCCTCAAAAGCTTTTTTACTCATTGATAGGAACTTATGCAAATACCGATGATGTAATTGCCAAATTTTTTAAGTTGCTTTCTTTGCTAACTCAAATGGCTTCTGTAAGAACAATTGTGTGGCGTCTTGCAGAAGAAGTAAAAAAAACTCAGCGACGTGTAAATGCACTTGATAAGTTGGTAATTCCTCAGACAAAGGAAACAAAAATATATATTGAAAATGCACTTGAAGAAAAAGAGAGGGAAAATGTATTCGTTCTAAAAGCCTTGAAGAAGAAGAATGAACGCAGGCAGACAGAAGGGGAAAAGTTATGAAGACTTTGGTAAAAAAAATTCTGGTTGCAGTTAATGGTTCCCAGTCTTCTGTAAGAGCCGCGATGTACGGAATTCTGATGGCAAAGCAGTATTCCTGTCTGATGAAAGTTGTTTTTGTTGTAGATACAGAAACTATAAAATTTCTTGTTTCTTCTAATTTTTTTATTCCAGAAGAACGTGATTCTTATACGGAATCTTTACGTGCAGATGGAAAAACTTATCTGAATTACGTTCATAAGCTGGCAAATTCAAAAGGAATACAGATAGAAACAGAACTCAGGGAAGGCTCTGTATGGGCAGAAGTTATAAAAGCTTCTGAAGAATATTCAGCCGATATGATTCTTTTGGGCGGGCATGAAAATAAAAATGATGTACTTCGGAGTATTGATAATAGTTATATCCGAAAAAGTGTTGTGGCATCGGCTAGAAGCGAGATCGTTAATTATGCCCCTTGTCCGGTACTTGTTGTCAATAAGCAGGATATTGAAGCCCTGTTTAAAATTTCATAAATGAGTTAAGATGTGATAAACTGTTACGAAATTCTTGGTGTGCGGCAGGATGCAACTGCTGCAGAGATAAAAAAGGCATACAGAACAAAGGCAAAGTTGCTTCATCCTGATGCAACAAAAAGCTCGGATTCTGAAGATTTCCGCCATCTTGTAAGGGCTTATGAAATTCTTTCGGATCAGAGGCAACGTTCTATTTTTGACGATTCGTTTTTTGCATGTGCTGCACATTCAAAAAAATCTAAGTATACATTTGACTATTATGTATGGCTGTCTGCGAGAACAGATCAGGAAAGCCGTGCAAAGCTTATCTTTTTTGATCTTATGCATGGCCGGGAAGACGAGGCTGTTTCTGAGTTCAAGCGCATGAGCATGGAACACGCGGACTTTAACTTAAAGCACTGGTTTACCCGCGAAGATTTTATGGATTACGGCTATATTCTTGCAGAAGAACTTGCCCTCCGCTCAGAATTTTATGATGCTGCACTTTTGCTGGAACAAATTATCCGAATGGAATATAGTTACAGTTACTTCAGACTGTTTTTTCCGGAAGTACAGGAATTTATGCTCAGCATACTTCACAGGAACATAAACGGCACTGTAAATGACGAACTTGCCCTGGATGTTTATGAGAGGGCGCTGGATCTTGGTTTTCCTGTAAAGGAAGACGTATTCTTCCTGCGTCAGATGTCAGAAATTTACATGCGGCTCGGAGATTCAATGACGGCCGGAATCTGCCTTGAAGAAGCGGAAAGGCTTCTTTCAAAACGAAACAGAAATTTATCAGGGGAACTGTAAAAAACTCAGTTCCGCGCATAGGAGTTATAAATGATCAGGTTAAAGAATAGTGAAGAAATTGAAGGTATACGAAAATCGTGTCACCTTCTTGCGGATTGTTTTAATTATGTCATTCCGCTTGTAAAAGCAGGGATGACTACCAGGGAACTGGATGATATCTTTGTCGATTTCATTAAATCTCATGGCGGAACACCTGCCTGGTATAGGGAAAATTTTGATGGTGCTGCCTGCATAAGCATTAATAATGAAGTTATCCATGGAATTCCATCAAAAAAACGCATTATAAGGGATGGAGATATAGTTTCTCTTGACGTAGGAATTGATCTTAATGGCTATATAAGTGATTCATGTCATTCTGTGCTGGTTGGAAACGTTAAGCCTGAAGTAAGGAAACTTGATGAAGTTACCCTTGAATGCCTTGCTGCTGGAATTGAAGCCTGTCGGGCAGGGAATAGAATCAGTGATATTTCAAAAGCCGTGTATGATATTGCTACAAAACACGGATACGGGGTTGTTTATGATTACTGCGGTCATGGTGTAGGTCTTGATGTCCACGAAGATCCGAGTATTCCAAATTGTCCAAGCAGAGGTCCCAATCCTCGTATTATTCCGGGAATGGTTCTTGCCATAGAGCCTATGATTAATCTAGGTGTTCCTGATGTTTATACAGCTGACGATGGTTGGACAGTTCTTACAGAGGATGGAAAATATTCTGCGCATGAAGAGCATACCGTTGCAGTCTTTGAGGATCATACAGAAATTCTCACAGATTTGAATTACAAAGACAACTTGTAAAGTCTATTTTTTGTAAAAAATTGTAACCAAATTCATTTTTTATGATTATCTTTAAAGAAATGGCAAGAGTTCCATATTATATTTTTCGGAGGTTTTTCTATGAACGTATGGACAAAACGAGTTTTAGGAGTTACAGGGGCTGCGGTTTTTTCATTTGCGGCTTTTTCAATTTCTTGCAGTAAGATGGCTGTAAAAGGTTCGGCTGATACTGTTTATGCAGAATCAAAATCAGGAATTGTTTCTGAAGACAATCTTAGAGTTGTAGAGGCGTTGCAGAATGCGTTCCGCTCTATAAGTGACGGAGTGCTACCTTCCGTAGTTGAAGTTGACGTAACAGAAACAAAAACTGTACAGACAATGGATCCTTTTGAAGATTTTAGAAAATTCTTTTTCGGATTCCCTGATGAAGAAAATCCTAAATCTGATGATTCAAGGGACAATAAGAAAAAAGAAAATACTCGAGAATATGAAACGAAGGGACTCGGCTCTGGTGTAATTGTAAAAAAGAGTGGAAAAACCCTTTATGTACTTACGAATAATCATGTTGCTGGAGAAGCGACAAAAATCTCAATCAAACTTAATGACGGCCGCGAATTTGACGGAAAACTTGTGGGTGCAGATGAACGTATGGATATTGCTCTTGTTTCCTTTGAGTCAGATGATTCTTCCGTACCGGTAGCACGACTGGGTGATTCAGATCTTGTAAAAACCGGTGATATATGTCTTGCAATGGGTGCACCTCTCGGCTACAGCCAGTCTGTAACACAGGGAATTGTAAGTGCGAAAGGCCGCTCTGGTTCAGGAATCGGAAATATAAATGATTTTATTCAGACTGATGCAGCCATAAATCAGGGAAATTCAGGTGGTCCGCTTGTAAATATTTATGGTGAAGTAATCGGAATTAACACATGGATTGCATCCCAGTCCGGTGGCTCCCAGGGGCTAGGTTTTTCAATTCCAATCAACAATATAAAGAATGCAATCGAATCATTTATTTCCAACGGGAAGATTGTATACGGTTGGCTTGGAGTTTCTCTTATGCCAGGAACAAAAGAATACAAAGATGCGCTCGGTATTTCTGAAAAGGATGGTGCTCTTGCTGCACAAGTGTTTGTGGGCTCTCCGGCTCATAAGGGTGGAATAAAGCCAGGTGATTTTATAATTGCGATTGAAGGTCATAAAGTAAAGGATGTTGAACAGATTCAGCGTGAGGTTGGTAAACTTGAAGCAGGAAAGACTGTTTCATTTACAGTTGTGCGCAATACAAAGGAAATTACTCTTCCTGTAAAGATTGAAGAACGATCTGAAAAGGTTTCTTCTGATAACGGAAAGATCTGGCCTGGATTTATTGCCGCTCCAATCACAGATGACGTAAAGAAAAAGTTTGAGCTTGAAGATAAGGTTAAGGGTGTTGTTGTTGCTAATGTTCTTGCCAAATCTCCAGCTGCGGCTCTCAGACTCCAGGCAGGTGACATAATTACAGCCGTAAACGGAGTTCCTGTAAAGAATATTAAGGATTTCTATGCAGAACTTGCAAAGGTTGAAAAATCCGTGAACTTTGACATTTACAGTAATGGAGGAACTATTACTACAGGAACATACAAGTTCTAATGGTAAATAAATTTATTGAGTGTTTATTCTTGTTACGGGTAGTTGTGTTATTGACTACCCGTTGATTTTTTAGTATCATTGACGAACACGTATGGTAAAAAGGTTGTAGTATCACCCGTTAAATACTGCGGCTTTTCATATAAGATTATTTTTTAGAGGTGTAAACATGTACGCACTTGTTGAATATAAGGGCAAACAGTACAAGGCAGAAAAGGACGCAGTCCTTACAGTTGATTCTATCGATGCTGAAAAAGGTTCAAAAATCGAAATTGATTCAGTTTTGCTCGTTAGCGACGGAGATAAGGTAACTGTAGGAACACCATATGTAAAGGGTGCAAAAGTTACTGTTGTAGTTGAAGATTCTTTCCGTGATAAGAAGGTTATCGTATTCAAGTACAAATCAAAGAAGGATTATCACCGTACAATCGGACATAGACAGCATTATACAAACGTTCGCGTTGATTCAATTAATGCTTAATGACTTCCGTGCTTATTGAGCGCGGTAAAAATGGTATGCTTCTAAGTTGCAAGGCTACGGGGCATGCCGGTTATGCCGGGCGTGGATTTGATATAGTCTGTAGTGCCGTAACGGTTCTTGTCCGAACGACAATGGAAGTTGTATCTAGTCTGCCCGGTGTAAAGTTTGATTCAGATATCTCACGGCGTGGGAATCTGAGTTTTACAGTAAATGCTGATCAGCTTGATGATTTTATCTTGGCCAAGTTGATTTATGCTGGAGATTTTCTTGAAGCGGGATTAGGGGCTGTTTCAAGGGAGTATCCGGAGTATTTAGAACTTAAAACTGTAATAATTGAAATCTGATTGATGGATTTTATAGGAGATAACAATGGGAAGAACAAGAGGCGGTAGCGGCGCAAAAAACGGTCGTGATTCTAACCCAAAAAACCTGGGAGTAAAAAAATACGGTGGAGAATTTGTAACAGCTGGTTAAATTATCGTTAGACAGCGTGGAACAAAATTCTTCCCTGGAGATAACGTTCAGAGAGCTGGTGATGACAGCCTTTATGCTACAGCAGACGGCACAGTTGTTTACCACGAAAGAATGAACAGAAAGTTCATCTCTGTAACTCCAGTTCAGGCTTAGTTGAAGTTCTGGATTTGTACTACCCGGTCGGATTTTTTCTGTACCGGGTTTTTTTTTAATTTAGAGATTATCCGAGATCACTGCAGTCATTTTGGTGTTTCGGATCAGGAGACATTTTATGTTTCAGTTTGCAGATGAAGCGGTTATTGAAGTTCATTCTGGAAAGGGCGGAAACGGGTGCATTGCTTTTCGCCGCGAAAAATACATTCCTCATGGTGGACCAAACGGTGGAGACGGCGGAAAGGGGGGAGATGTCATTTTTTGCGTAAAGCGCAATATGAGGACATTGTCGCGACTTCGTCATCATAGGATTTTCAAAGCTAAAAATGGCGGGGACGGAATGGGTTGGAATAAGTTCGGAAAAGACGGAGAGGATGTTGTAATTCCTGTTCCGCCGGGAACGACAATTCGTGACTTGGAGACAGGAGAGCTTATTCATGATTTTACAAATGAATCTGAGCGTGAGCAATTTATTTTCCTTGAAGGTGGAAAAGGCGGCTGGGGTAATGTCCACTTTAAATCTTCTACAAATCAGGCTCCGCGCTATGCTCATGCCGGTAAACCAGGCGAGGTAAGGAGTTTAAGACTTGAACTTAGCATCATGGCAGATGTAGGACTTGTTGGTTTTCCAAATGCGGGAAAATCTTCTCTTTTGACTGCCTTTACTAATGCTCGGCCAAAAATTGCTCCATATCCATTTACGACAAAGATTCCAAATCTTGGTGTGCTTCGCGTAGATGATGATCAGGATATTATCATTGCGGATATTCCAGGAATTATTGAAGGTGCTTCGGAAGGCGTCGGACTTGGATTTGACTTTTTAAAGCATATTTCAAGAACGGCATGTCTTCTTTTTATGATTGACTGTTCAGATACAAACTATCTTTCTGCATATGAAACTTTGTGCAATGAACTTCAGAATTATTCTGAGGCTCTTATGAAAAAGCCTAGAATTGTTCTGGCAAACAAAATTGATGTAGAGGGTGCAGAACAGAACGCAGCGGAAGTAATTGAAGCAATTCATAAAATAGAACCTGAAACTGCTGTAATTCCTGTTTCTGTTCAGAATAATATCGGAATGATAAGTGCCAGAAAGTCAATTATTGAGCTTGTAAACAGATTGGAAGGAATTGGTTATTCGACTGCTTCAGAAATCGTTGCCCGTAATACAGTTCCGGATTTTATGAACAGCGACAATTTTGATGAAGACGAAGAAATGATTCAGTATCCTGGAAGTGAAAAATGAAAATAGCGTTATTGGGCGGCACATTCAATCCCCTTCATATAGGTCACTGTATGCTTGCAGATACGGTTGTACGTGAGCTAGGGTATGACAGGGTGTTTTTCGTTCCTACATATATACCACCGCACAAAATGCTTAATACGAGCGTAACACCGGAAGAACGTCTTGAGATGATAAGAGTGTTCTGTGATTCTGCGGCTGACGGCGGTAAACGCATTTTTGAGCCGGAAGCCTGTGAAATTCAGCGTGGCGGGGTGTCATATACTTATGATACTTTGAAATATGTATGTGAATGTTATAAACTTGATGAAAAACCTGCTTTTATAATGGGGCAGGAGGTTGCCGCCCAATTCAATAAATGGCGCAGTCCTGAAAAAATTGCGGAACTTGCTGATCTTATAATTGCACGTCGTCATCCGGATAATAACGGTGTGTCTGTAAAAGGTTTTGAGAATATTCCGTCTGGAGATTATGCGGAAGATTATAGTGATCAGTCTTTACTGGATAATTTTCCGTATAAGTATATGCTTCTTGAAAATCCGATTTTCCCGGTTTCCTCAACAGAAATAAGGACTCGCATAGCTACGGGCAAGAGTTTTCGTTATCTTGTACCGGAATCGATTTTCAGATATATTTGTGAAAATAGACTGTACGGTTTTCAAAAATGATAGAAGATATAGATGTTGTAATTGAAAAGGTCAGGGAATATGCAAAATCAGCCGTCTCTCAGTCTAGGTTTGACCATTCTGTCCGGACAGCTGAAACCTGCGTAAAATACTGTAAGAAATTTGGACTTGACGAAAAAAAAGGGTATCTGGTTGGAATTGGTCATGATATGTGCAAGGCTTTGGATCCTGAGCTTCTTATGTCGATTGCTCTTAGGGATGGTAAGCCTTTATCCGATCTGGAAAAAATAAAGCCAGGACTTTTGCATGGACGTGCAGCTGCTGTTAAGCTTCAGGAAGATTTCGATGTCTTTGATCCGGATGTTATTGAAGCCGTTGCAAATCATACTTTTGGTTTTCCTGGAATGTGTGACCTTTCAAAAATATTGTATGTTGCAGATAAAATCGAACCGGGAAGGGATCATGTTACTGGGGAATATCTGAGCTCTCTTAAGAATCTTACTCTGAACCAGCTGGTTCTTAGCGTTCTTCAGGATAATATAAATCATCTTAAAAAAAAGAATCGGACTGTGGCTGCAGAAAGCGAGGAGCTTTTAAAATGGCTTGAGGAGAAAGTTGATGAAGAAATTTAAGTTTCGCGATGAACAGAAAGGTGCAATTTTTCTTGTAATAATGTTTTTGATCATCGTTTCTGTAATTGTTTTCATGGCTGTATCACTCAGGACTGATGCTATTGGAGAAAGGCTTGCTGATGATCAAGTTATCCGTGTTCTTACAGTAATGGATGATGGAGATAATAACGTCATTTTTTCAAATGTGTTGATTTATTATCCTGTATCAAAAAAGGCAGCTATTGTAAATATACCAGGAAATACGGGATCTATTTATCAGAGTCTTGGAAGGGTTGACCGTATTGATGAAGTTTACAGGGAGAAGGGGATAGAAACTTATCGTAGGGAAATTTCTAAACTTCTTGGCTGCACAGTACCGTTTCACATGGTTTTTAAGTTGGATGATTTTATCTACCTTACAGATATTTTGAACGGTCTCAGGATTTTTAATCCTTCTCCGGTAGATATTGTTTCTGAGGCCGGAGAAAGATGGCTTCTGCCTTCTGGAGCTGTAAATTTTGATGGCGATAAAATTTCAACTTACCTAAAGTATCACATTGAAGATGAAAATCCTTCTGATGTGCAGGAACGCTACCAGAATGTAATTGCGGCCTTTTTTTCTACACTGCATGATAAGCGCGGTTACATTACAATGAAGAATGCTATGTCAAAAAAGATTCTGAAACTTATTCACATGAATCTTGATAACAGGGATTCGTTCAGGCTTTTGGAAATGATTTCTGAAATGGATGCTGAAACGGTTGTCCGTCAGACTGTAACAGGGAGAATCAGGATCGTTGATTCTCAGAAACTTCTGTTCCCTTTGAATAACGGGGAATTTATTAAGGAAGCTGTTAAGCAGAGTACAAACATGCTGCTTTCTACCGGTGGAACTTATGCAAGCCGTGTTTATGTTCTTGAGATAAAGAACGGAACTTCGATTCAGGGGCTTGCACACAACACTTCTATTCTTTTTCAGAATGCAAGTTATGATGTGCTAAGTGCAATGAATGCGGATTCAAATGATTATGAAAAAACTGTGATTATTGATCACATTGGAAATAAGGAAATTGCCGCGATGGTTGGTGATTTTATTCACTGTAAAAATATTGTAGAGGAAGAAGTTGATCTTTCTAATACGGAAAGAGAAACGGCCGCAGATGTCGACTTCACGATTATTCTTGGCAAGGATTTTGATGGTCGGTATGTACGCGCCTCTAAATAATGATTTTACAGAAATATAGAAACTT
>JAFOSK010000002.1 GCA_017392945.1 Treponema sp. | reverse complement strand
TTCGGGTCCAGCGAAAATCCGGAAGGTGATACTGTAAGTGCTAGTATAACTCTTTTGGATAGGTGCGGAAATGATTTTGCGGTGATTGAGCGGTCATGGCCAAAAGAATTTCTTGCTGTAGATTTTGCTGATGTTGATTTTAAGGGGCATAATTATTATTTTCCGGAAAAAATATATGGAACGAATTCCGTTGTTTCAAGAAATTCATTTATAACGAGAAAGCAGGGAACGAATTTGGTTCCATACTACATGGAAAATGGTATCTGCCTTTTTGGTTCTGATGAAAATGAGCAGAGAAATTTGTACAGGCTGGCGCGTTTTGCATTCAGTCCCTTTTCATTCATTCTGTGCGGAATTTCAAAAAGGTATACTGTTAATCTTTCTCTTTGTTCACCTGGAATTTTCTATGGGATTTATGTTGAAAACGGACAGCTTGCTCTGAAAAAAGAATGATTTACTCTGTCGAACTGAACAGAAAATCTTTCATGAAAAATTCCGGCTGTACGGGAGCATTGTTCAGCCATACTTCCCATTTTAGTCTCGGGCGTGCAGAAAGTCCGGTACTTCCTGAAAGACCGATTTTTTCTCCTTGTCTTACGCTTGAAGCTGGTTTTACGTTTACGGAACTGAGGTGCAGGTAAGTGCTGTACAGGCCTGGAAGATGTTCTATAACAACGCTCCAGCCGGTATCAATCCTGAATTCAGCAAGTGCAACTTTTCCTTCTGCACAGGCAAAAACTTCTGTGCCTTCTTTTGAATCGTATTCATTTCCGCTAAGGATTTTATAGTTCTGTTTCTGAGTTTCTTTTTCGTAAAAAATTCTGTCACCACAGGAAGCAATTTTTTCAGGTTCTCTTAGCGGCTCTGAAAATGGTTTTGTACCATATACGGAGAACGGATTTATTGTTTTCAATATGCAAGAAAGTTTTTCTGCCTGAGTCAGTCTGTCCGGAGTCATAAATGTACTTTTTTCAATGTCAGAAGTGCCGATATCCTGCTCAAAACTGCTGAATATGGCATTTTCTATATTAAATGGGAGTATTATTTCTTTTGCGTTATCATTTTGGATTCCCGTTAAAAATACTATTTTTAACGAAAAGTCATTTCCGGGTTCAAGGTTGAATGAAACTGGTATGCCTGCGAGCATATCCGGTGTTGTCTGTCTTCTTGTTTTTGAATTTAAAAAATAGAATTGGGCAGAATCAAGTTTCTGATTGTCTTTATAAAGCTGCAGTACAGCTTTCACTTCAGAGGAATTCCTTCGTTTTGCATATCGTGAAATACGCATATTCATTCTTGCAAATATGGCTTCGCCCTGCTTTGCTTTTTCATTGTAAGAAACGGTTCCGGTATAATCATCTGTCCTGAAAGAAATGCTCTTTGCAGAAAGCATATTCATAATTGATGCAATAAAAAATGCAGATGCAAGTAACTTTTTCATCTTAAGCTCCCGTATTATTTTATAATTATATCTTTTCTGCGTCCATTAGAATCATTTGAGGCGTTATGTTTCCGTTGAAAATATTTCTGCCTATTGCGTAAAGTATGTTAAGGCTGTCACCTGTTTTGAATTCTCTGTTCAGACGGTCGGCTTCTCCCCAGAACATTGCTGGAAATTTATATTTTCCGCAGTCAAACACCAGCTTCAGGTGCTGCCGTTCTGTTTTTCCGACAATTACGGCATCTTGAATTTTCAAAGATCTTGACATGAAAACAAGTTCTTCATTACTTTCACCGAATGGTTCAAAGGTGTCTATGGTTTTAAGCAGCTCAGGGGTAATAAAATTACTTGGTATTTCTGCATCTATGTCTATCGCAGTTTCTTCTTCTTCAAGTTTAAGCCGGGATGAAAGTTCTTTTGCTTTGTCCATAAATTCGTTCAGTTTCAATTTTGAAAAACTGAAGCCTGCTGCTGCATTGTGGCCGCCATGGTTATAGAAAAAATCTCCGAATTGATCAAGAAAATCAGTTGCAACACAACTTCGGCAGCTTCTCATTGAACCTACAGCTGTCTGGCCGTCTTCTGTGAATGTTATGGCTATTGCAGGAACATTGTATTTCTGCATTATTTTTGCTGCAAGAATTCCTGTTACGCCGCGATTTATTTTTTCATCGGCTACAATGCATAGTTTTCCGTTGAAATTCTTGTAGCTTTCTTCTGCCTGCCTGGCTGTCAGCATTTCTCCGTCTGCTACGAAAATTTTTCTCTGTTCGTTCAGTTCTATTATTTTTGTTGCAAGCCTGTTTCTTTCCGCCGGATTATCTGCAATTAAAAGTTCAAGTGAAAGGTTTGACTGTCCCATTCGTCCGGATGCATTCAGTGCTGGAATCATTTTCCATGATAGGTCTGTTGAGGTAATAGGTTTTCCGGCTAGATCCATCCGGGCAATCAGCTCTGCAATGCCTTTTCTCGTTTTGCCTGAATTCAGGGCGTTCAGGGTGTTTTTTACAAAGATTCTGTTTTCATTCTGCATAGGCATTATGTCTGCAAGGGCTGCTATGCCTACAAGCTGAAGATCCTGGATGCTGTCTGCTTCATGTTTCGGGTAGTGCCTGAGTTGAGTTTTTTCCGCAAATGTCACAAAAAGATTGTAAAAGCCCTGAATCTCGGTGACCGGTGTGTCTGAATATTTTGCAATCTTTGAAATATTTTTAATGGACGAAAGATCTTTATTTGAGACTGACGGAATTATTTTTGCGGCTTCCGGCTGCAAGTCAAATACCTGAAAGTCTACGTTTGTTCCGAAAATCTGAGCAAGTCTGCCTTTTGTAAGCTTTTCGTTCCACACAAAAATTTGCTGCCCTCTAAGAAAGTCTGCCAATTTTGTATTGTATATTGAAGATTCTCCTGGAAAAAAAGACTGTGAGAAAATCCGTTTCTGGCAAAGATTTCTAGTTCTTATGCAGTCAACCCTGAAGCTGCCGTTCTGTTCCGGCTGCACGTCAAGCAGGGTAATATCCTGGTTGTATATTGCGGTGAATTTGCTGAATCGCAGGGCAGAAACAAGCTTATATGCAACTGCGGCGCCTGATATGTCTTTGAAAGGGTAGCCGGAATCCTGAAGTTTTGGATCTATTATTATTGTTGCATCCGGAAGTTCTTCTGGTGGATTATGATGGTCAGTTACAATAACATCGATTCCTTTGTTTCTTGCGTAGGCAATTTCTTTTATGTTGCTTATCCCGCAGTCCACGGTAATTATTAGCGAACCAAAGCCGTCTGTTTTTTCTATGAATTCATTTATGGCATCAATAGAAAGTCCGTATGCGTCTTCTCCTACAGGAAGCCGCCATTGTACGTCAAGACCCTGGTCTTTTAAGTAAGAGAAAAGAATTGCCGTGCTCGTTACACCATCTACATCCTTGTCACCGAAAATAAGAACTTTTTCTTTTTCCTCAATTGCATCTGAAATTCGGCTGACAGCATCTTCCATTGAATTGAACAAGAACGGCAGGTGAGTGAATCTTTTGTCGCTTTCAAGGTAGTACATTATATCCTGTCCTGAAGTAAGACCTCTGCGGACAAAAATAGATGCTTCCAGAAGGTCTATTCCATAGGAATTGTGCAGCTTCATGACTGCATCTTTGGAAACATTTTTCTTATTGTATTTTTTCAATTTATATAAAATCCTTATGATGTTTTTTACGTAATTAAGAGACTGGCAATAATAAGAATTGCACGCCGAATCTTATTTTACAGAAATACGCGGATTGTTTCTAGATTTTGGAGTGAATTGTAGTAAAGACTTCTGTAACGGGCTTGGTTTAAGTAAGAATTTTGAGTAAGGCATTTTTCAGGTTGCAGCAGTTTTTACACGCCGGTTCAGGACTTGTTTATGCTAAAAGTACAGGTTTCGTCATTCTTGTTTTTTTTTAATAGATTCCAATAAAAAAAGCTCCCGAAAATCGGAAGCTTTTTTTTGAGCTATTCAGGATTCGAACCTGAGACAGCCGCCTTAAAAGGGCGGTGCTCTACCTACTGAGCTAATAGCCC
>JAFOSK010000153.1 GCA_017392945.1 Treponema sp. | reverse complement strand
TTTCAACGAGGTCTGACAAAATCCGAGCAGTGCGGAGGATTTAGCGAGCGTCTCGTAGGGAAGAAAGTGCGGAGCACTTTCAACGTGGTTTGGCAAAATCCGAGCAGTGCGGAGGATTTAGCGAGCGTCTCGTAGGGAAGAAAGTGCGGAGCACTTTCAACGTGGTCTGACAAAATCCGAGCAGTGCGGAGGATTTTGCGATGTTTTTCCTGCTTGCGGGGCGTCGTAATTCCTTGCTAATAGGAAAAAAAAGCAGTTTTTCTGCGAAAATAAACCGACGATCCAACTCCTGGTGACGCCGGTCTTAAATATAAAGAGGAGCTTGAAAAATGAAAGTTATTCTTAACGTAGATGTAAAACACCTTGGTGAAGAAGGCGATGTAAAGAATGTTGCAAACGGATATGCACGCAACTTCCTTCTTCCTAGAAATCTTGTTGTAGTATACAACGAAACAACAGCAGCAATGTTTGAAGCAAGAAAGGCAGAAATCGAAGCACGTAAGGAAGTAAAACGCCAGAATGCTAAGAGCCTTAAAGAAAAGCTTGAAGCAGCAGAATTTATCGTAGATATGCCTGCTGGAGCAAACGGAAAACTTTATGGTGCCGTTTCAACAACCGTTATTGCAGAAGCATTGGCAAAGCAGGGATTTGAAATCGAACGAAAACGTATTGAAATTCCAGGTCTTGCAATAAAGTCTGTAGGTACATACCATGCTACAATCAAATTGTATGAATCTGCAGTTGCAGAAATCAAAATTGTTGTAAGAGCTCAGGAAGTTGCTGGTGCTGCACCTGCAGAAAAAGCAGCTGAAGTTCCTGCAGAAAAACCGGCTGAAGAAGCTAAAGCTGAGTAATCGGTATCTTGCGGAAATAATTTTCTGTATAGGAAAAGGGCGGTAGTCTTTTGGATTATCGCCTTTTTTTATTAAATGTTGTATACTCTTTAATCTATGGATATTGAATTAAAAGACAAAGTGCCGCCACATAATCTCGATGCGGAACAGGCAACTCTTGGCGCCATTCTTTTGGATTGGGAAGCCATGTCGGATGTTGTTACAAAATTAAGGTCTGACCGCTTTTATAATCTTCAGAATCAAATTGTATTTGATGCACTTATTTCACTTTTTAAACAAAATGTCCGTGGTGACACCCTTACTGTTATAAATGAGCTTACTAAGCTCAATAAATTAGAGCAGGCCGGAGGAGCGGCTTATGTTGCGACTCTTACGGAGCTTGTGCCGTCCAGTGCCAATATCGATTATTATGTCGATATTATTCTTGATTGTGCATCAAGACGTGATCTTATAAAGCTTGCTTCTGAGTTACGTGCTTCTGCTTTTGATGATACAAAAGAGGCTAAGGTCCTTCTTGAAACTGCTGAAAAGAAAGTTTTTGATCTTGCGGATCATTCTGCTACTGCACAGATATGGACTATGCAGACTGTTGTAAATGAGACGGTAAGGCTTATTGAACAGCGCTTTAGAAACAATAGTCAGCTTACTGGAATTCCTTCTGGAATTGCAAAGCTGGATACAATGACAAGCGGTTTCCAAAAATCTGAATTGATAATTATCGGTGCGCGCCCTTCTATTGGTAAAACCGCATTTGCTCTTTCTATGATGCAGGAAATTGCTGTAGAACGTAAGATTCCTTGTGGTTTTTTCTCTTTGGAAATGAGCCGTCAGTCAATAGGACAGCGTCTTTTGTCTCAGGTCTCTCGCATTCAAAGCGGCAAAATAAGAAAGGGTATGCTTGCTATGCCAGATCTTCAGAAAATTCAGGATGCAGCCGGAAAATGTTATAATGCACCTCTTTATATAAGCGATGTTCCTAATATGCCATTGCTGGATCTTAGGGCAAGTGCAAGACGAATGGTGTCCAATCAGGATGTAAAGATCATTTTTATAGACTACATTGGTCTTATATCTGTAGAAAATCCAAGTCAGAATACATGGGAAAATATTTCGGAAATTTCGCGTTCTCTTAAGGCTCTTGCCAGAGAGTTGGATATCCCAATTGTTGCGCTTTCTCAGGTTGCCCGTGATGCTGAAGGTCAGGAACCTAATCTCGCTCAGCTTAGAGGTTCTGGCTCTATAGAACAGGATGCTGATGTTGTTCTGTTTCTTCATAGAGACCGAAAAATTATGGATGAGGAAAATCTTGTACAGCCTGCAAAATGTATTGTTGCAAAACAGCGCAACGGAGCAACTGGCGACATAGAGATGGTTTTCTTTCCTCAGTATACAAAATTTGAAAACAAAGTTGACGAATAGTAAGGGGACTATGAGGTGAAAAGTTTATATTCAGTTTTTGAGCGTATTTTTGGCTTTTTATATCATCCTGTCGTTCGTTTTTTCAGATCGAACCGTTATCGTCCGGGTGATTTAATTTCATTTTTAATACATTACATTTTATTTATATGGAAAGAAGGTGGGGCTGGAAAAAAAATCCTTTATCTTGATGTGACTTATCTTTCTAAATGTGAACGTTTTGCAGGTATTTGTAGAGTAGTTGCAAAGCTTCAGGAATTTCTGCCTTTAGTTCAGAACCAATATGAAGTTATTCCTGTTATCGGAAAACAGTTTCTGGGGTATTACAGACTTTCTGACGGAGCGTGTATTTGTCCGTCTTCAGGTGATATTTTTCTTTCAGCGGAAGTTACGCAGGGAATTATAGATTCTAATGCCTTGTTTTTTTCCCGCTTAAAAAGGAGAGGCTGCCGTGTATGTTTCTTTTTGCATGATCTTATTCCTGTTCTTTATCCAGATTTTAATGGTTCTCCCAAGTTCCTTAGGTATTATAAAAAATATCTAAGGCAGCTTGCAAAGGCCGATAGGGTTGTATGCAATTCGAATTCAGTATTGTCTGATTTTAATAAATATATAGAAGAGAATGGGATTAAAACTGATCCAAATTTAAGGAAATCATATACTCATTTAGGTGTTGATTTTAAACCTGTCCAGCATGATTCATCATGCAAAATAACACTCCCTGCAAAGGTTAATTTTCTTATGGTCAGCACTGTTGAAGTTAGGAAGATGTATGATCAGGCAGTTGAGGCTTTCTCTATTCTTTGGGATAAGGGACTGGATGTATCTCTTTCAATTGTCGGAAAATATGGCTGGAGAGCAGAGAGGGCTAGAAATCTTATTGAAAATAGTCCTTATAAAAATAAGAACTTGTTCTGGTATAATCAAGGGATAAGTGATTATGAACTTGCTGAATTATATCAATCTTGCGATGCTGTCGTGTTTGCTTCTATGACGGAAGGTTTTGGACTTGCGCTTATTGAGGCTGCAATATATAAAAAACCTCTCATAATCCGTGATATTCCGATTTTCAGGGAAGTTGCCGGTGAAAATGCATTTTATTTTACAGGGACTTCGGGCATAGATCTTGCTGTAAAAATTCAGGAATGGCTTGAACTTTATGACAGCGGGAAATATCCGCGTTCTGATAAAATATCTTATATTTCATGGGAACAATGCGTTAAAAATGTGTTCACCTATATTTCGGAATCATAATAAAAGTATAAATTATGGATTCCTATATGTTTTTTTTGTCTGAAATGTGTTACAATAGAGAATATTATGAAATCATTTTTTAAAATTTTTCAAATTCTGACTCCTAAGCAGATGCGCTATGCATTGGGGCTTGTTATACTTATGTTTATTTGTGCTGCAATGGAAGCTGTTGGTATCGGCTTGCTGTACCCTCTTATTGCTGTTATCGGAAAACCAGAAATTATAGAAAACCGGGAAAAGGTTAAGCTTCTGGTTCAGGCTCTCGGTATTACATCGCATAAGCAGTTGATACTCTCATTCTCATTGTTTATCGTTGTCTTTTATGTTTTTAAAAATACGCTTTGTCTTTTACAGGCAAAAATTCAGATTCGCTTTTCTACAAATAATCAAAAAGATTATACAAAAAGACTTTATACCTATTATATGAATCAACCGTACTTGTATCATGTAAATACGAATATTTCTATTATTTCCAGGAATGTAAATACGGGTGCGAGTTTTGCATTTTCTGATATTCTTATAAATACTCTTGGAATTATAACAGAGATTATAACAATTTTTGTTATATGGATTCTTATTATGGTAATGGACTGGGTTTTGGGACTTATTGTCGTTTTTGTCCTTGGTCCTGTTGTAATATTGATTCTGAATTACTTTAGACACAGGGTTGTAAAGGAAGGTGAAATACAGAACAAGTATCTTGTCGGCTGCGGAAAATGGCTGAACCAGGGATTCTTTTCAATAAAGGAAACTAAGGTCATGCAGACTGAAGGCTATTTTACTAAGCAGTTTGCTTATAATTACGATAAATATGCGACAAGTACAGCAAAATTTCTTTTTGTAAACAGAATTCCTAAGACAATAATTGAAATGATTTGTATCGGAGGAATTATCCTTCTAATTGCAGTTGAAACTCTTTTAAATGCTGATACTGCAAAGCTTATTCCTACGCTCGGTGTTCTTGCGTTGGCGGCTGTGCGTCTTATGCCAAGCATCAATAAGATTGTCGGTCTTTATAATACAAATAAGTTCAAAATGCCTCTCTTTAACGAAATTTACAATGATTTTATGGCTGTAAAGGATCTTAAGGATAGGGATGAGAAAAAAATCTTTACGAAAGCCTCTGAAAACCTTAAGTTCGATGAAAAGATTTCAGTTAAGAATCTTTCATTTTCCTATCCTTCAAAGGATGTTCTTGTTCTTAATGACGTTTCGTTTGATATTCCTAAGGGTGGTTTCGTTGGTGTTGTTGGACCATCTGGGGCAGGAAAAACAACTTTTGTCGATATTCTTCTTGGACTGCTGCCTCCTAAGAGCGGTGGAATATTTGTGGACGGGGTTGATATTTATTCAAATCTTTCTGGTTGGCTTAATAATGTCTCTTATGTGCCTCAGTCAATCTATCTTATAGATGGAAGTATAAAAGAAAACATTGCTTTTGGTGTTGCTGATAAAGATGTAGATGATGAAAAAATCCGCAGGGTTCTTGAAATGGCTGAACTTAAAGATGTTGTTGATGCCTTGCCTGAAAAAGAAAATACTAATGTCGGAGATCGTGGTGCAAAACTTTCCGGTGGTCAGCGACAGCGCATCGGAATTGCCCGAGCTCTTTATCAGGATCCGTCTGTTCTTGTTCTGGATGAAGCAACTTCGGCTCTTGATAATGAAACGGAAAAGAGTATTACTAGTACGATTTTAAAGCTTAAGGGGCAGATTACTATAATTGCAATTGCACACAGGCTTACAACTCTTGAAAATTGTGATTTTAAGATCAAATTTGATAAGGGTATTGCAGAAATTGTAAAGTAAGGCGGCTTTTTTTATGGAACCGATTGTTTCGATCTTGATGCCAACATATAATCATGAAAAATTCATAGAGGAGGCTGTCCGTTCTGCATTGGCTCAGAAGACTGATTATCTCTTTGAACTTCTTATAAATGATGATGTTTCCACGGACGGTACATTATCTATTGCAAAAAGACTTGCAGAACAGAATCCTGATGTAATAAAAGTCTTTACTCATGAAAAAAATCAGGGACTTCTTAAAAGTTATAAATTTCTTTTGGAGCAGGCAAGGGGAAAATATATTGCTGTTTTGGAAAGCGATGATATTTGGACGGATCCTCTTAAGCTGCAGAAACAAATTACGTTTTTAGAGGCGCACGATGATTATTCTCTGGTCTGCACGGACTATTTCACTATAGATGAAAATGGTGTAAAGCAGTCTGATGTAATAAAGGATTTTGACAAAGGGCAGAATGATCAGTGGTATGATGCCCTTATGGGGTTCGCTTCAATTGGGGCTCTTACTATAGTGTTCAGAAAATCTTCTTACGATAAATATTGTAATATTGATGATTATATTGA
>JAFOSK010000152.1 GCA_017392945.1 Treponema sp. | reverse complement strand
TTTCTTCTGACGGAAATTCAATTTTTGGCGGAACAAATACAAAATCAACGGCATTTGAAGTTGAGATGGGGAATGTTGAAGGTTCTGGTGTTCCGCTTATTGAAAACGTACGTTATAACGGTAATGTTGACGCAAATAAAGTAGAAGTTGACGAAAATAAATATCTTGACATTGATAATGCCGGTAATAGAACATTTTGGGCTGAACAGCAGAGTATTTATGGTGGAAGGGATGCAACCGGCTGGCAGGCTGCTTCAGATAGCGTTATAAGCGTGGACGGCGTTGAAATTGCAGTGAATGCCGGTGACAATGTTTATGCTCTGGCTGCAAAAATAAATGATTCTGGGGCAGCGGTTCGTGCTTCCATTGATCCTGTTACTAATGGTCTTAACCTTGAGACAACGGATGCACGTCAGCTTTGGCTTCAGGATGTAAAGGGCTCGGCTCTTAATGAACTTGGAATTATAAAGGATTCTAGTCAGAAGCCTCCGTACAATATCGGAGACAGTGTACGTCTTGCTGGTGGTTCTATGTTTGATACAGTAATTGCCTTTAGAAATGCTCTTTTAAAGGGAGATCATGAAGCAATCGGCAGTCGTGTTCTTGGTGCATTGGACAGCGGAATCAGCAATTTAGTAACGAGAATCGCAAAGACCGGTTCTGAATATGAACGTGCTCAGCTTAATGTTCAGCGAAATTCTGCAACAGCGCTTGCCGTTACCCAGCAGGTAAGCCGTGAAGGTGACCTTGATTTTACAAAGGCTGTTACGGACATGAAAATGCTGGATTATGCATATCAGGCAACTCTCAGTAATGCGGGAAAAATGTACAGCAGCACACTTTTGAATTACATGCGATAAAAAATATGGATTCCGCTAATCTGTAACAGGAATTCATTTTTATGAAAAGAGGAAATACATGGAAGTTCTGACAAAAACAAAAGGACGTGTAGAGGTTGAGGAAAAGCAGATTGTTACTTTTCCTGACGGTATTATGGGGTTTGAACAGTTCAAGAAATATGCACTGATCAATTCTGAATATGAGCCGTTTATCTGGCTTCAGTCACTTGATAAAAGCAGTCTTGCTTTTCTGCTGGTAGATCCATTTTTGATTTGCGGAGATTATGAGGCTGATATTGACGACGCTTCTCTGGCTCGAATCGGAATTGAATCCCCTGAAGATCTTGTTGTTATGACAATCGTTACAATTCCAACAGACGGTTCTGCAATTACGGCAAATTTTTTAGGTCCTGTTGTTATAAACCGAAAGAACAATATCTGCATGCAGGTTGTCCTTACAGATAACCGTTGGACTACAAAATTTGATATAGTTGAATCTTTGAAAAAGAAGGGAGAGTAAATATGCTTATACTGTCCCGAAAAACTGACCAGCAGATAAAAATCGGCGATGACATATCAATAACAATAATTGATATTCACGGTGATCAGGTTAAAATCGGTGTTGAAGCTCCAAGAAACGTAAAAGTTTTCAGACAGGAAGTATTTAATGCCATAAAATCCGAAAATACCGCTGCGGCTACTGTAAATACTGACAAGATAGAGGATCTTTCAAAAATTCTTTCAAGATAAAGGGGAAGGATTTTTCCTTATTCTGACAAAAAAATCCCGGAAATATTGAATTTAACTTATGAAGTTCGCTTCATGAAATTTTTTTTCAATACCGGGATTTTTTTATTAACGTATTATAGGATCATTATGATGATTTTTGCTGCAAGTACAATAGATACAAGGGCAAAAGGGTAAGTTGCTGCATAAGCTGCAGAAACTTCATCTGTTCCGGCTGTTGCAATCAAAGTTCCAAGTGCAGGAGTAGAAGTCATGCCACCTGTAATAGAACCAAGGTTGTTCAAAATGCTGAGCTTGAATACGTAGCGTGCAATGATATAGCCTACAATCATAGGAACTGTAGTCATAACGGCACCGTAGATAAAATATGTCCATCGGAATTTGTCTATGAAGTTTACGCCGCCAGGAACACCGGCACCGATAAGGAACAAAACGAGTCCGAGTTCACGGGCAAAGTTCAGTGTTTCTTTTTTTATGCGGCAGTCAATGTTTCCGATATGTGCAAAATGACCGATTATAAGTCCACCGATAAGACATCCTCCTGAATTCCCCAGTGAGAAGTTGATTACAGGAATCTTTACTGCACCAATGAGACAACCAATGGCAACTGCTGCAAAGAAAGCGAAGAAGCCGAACGGATCCATTGCAGTAAGCTTACCTTTTGGTTCTGGAACTTTAATTTGGTTTGCGGCTTGGAAGTGTGCAACTTCTTCAGGAAGGTTGATTTTAAGAACTTTTGGAACAAGCTGAACAAAAAGAACGACACCAAGAACGCCAAATGTATATGCAATTCCGTAGCCGGCTGTAACGTCTGCTTCAAAGTTGGTTACAGAACCGGAAGCTTTTGCAAGTTCATCCAGGGCTGTTGCAACTTCTTTTCCGGCACTGAATCCCGGAGTAGAAGTAAGTCCGCCTGTAAGAAGGCCTACGGCCATAGAAGCTGACATGTTTTTATCAAGAACTGTAAAAATTACTGCTGTAAGTGCACCAAGGGCAATTACAATAAATCCAATGCAGATATAAGCCAATGTGCTTTTATTGAAACTTCGGAAAAATTTTGGACCTGCAATAAGTCCGACGGCAGTTACGAAAAGTGCTGTTCCTATGTTAGAAACGATTCCGAAATTTCCCTTGATTTTTGCATTAAAAAGGAATATTTCCTTTGATTTTTCTACGACTGTCTGGACGCCGTCAACTAGTTCTGATGCAGTCCATTTGATTGTAAAACTTGGAAAAAAGTGTGTTACAACTCCGTAGATTAGAGCAACAAGAAGTACTCCTGCTGTTCCCAATTCAATACCTTTTACTTTTATTCCACCAACAAGATAACCGATGGCACCAATAGCAAAAACAATAAAAATAAACGATAGTGCTGATGAGCATACACCAGCAAAATATGCTGTCATTTTCTTACCTCTGACAATTATTATATAAATATGGCAAGTTTGTTCAATAAGAAAACGACAGCAGAAAGGCCCTTATTATGAGTGAATTATTTTAAATACTCTATTTTCGATTCTATGTTGTATGGTTTCGTAAGGTTTCCTATATCGACTAAAAAACTGATAGTGTCTTGAAGCGACTCTATGTCCTCGTTCGTTATACTAACCGAAAAATCGTATATATTGGAGATTGATTTTATCTGTTCTCCAGAAACCTGAAACTTTGCAGCAATCTTTGCAAGGGTTCCTTCGTCCAATTCTGGAATAAGTGACGCGGCTTTTTCGTATTCATTGAGAATTACGGCAACGGTATCTCTGTTTGTTTCTAGAAATTCTTCGCGGCAAACAAATCCATTGGTTCCCTTGAGTGGTGTCTCTGAGCCATATGCAATTATTTTTGCAGTTGAGTTGGCTACAAGCCGTGTAATATTCGGTTCCCAGATGACAACTGCATCAGCAAGGCCTGAAGTTAATGATGATTCTGCCTCTTTTGCAGAAATATTTATGAATTCAATGTCAGAAAATGTCAGACCGTATTTTTTCAGCAGAAGGGTTGTAAAATTGTGCCCTGTAGAACCGAAAACGGTTGCAATTTTTTTAGTCTTCAGGTCTTTTAAGGAAGAAAAAGCCGCATTGTTCCCGCTAGCCAGCAATGCATATGCATTTGCTCCGCGTGCTGGAATACCTACTAATTTCATCGGAGTTGAATTTGACAGCGCGATAACAGTAGGAACATCACCGATAACACCGATGTCTGTCATATCTGCGGCAAGCGATTCGTTCATTGGGGGACCAGATTCAAAATCCTGCCATACCACGTCTATCTTCTTGGGAGCCAGAGCATCTTCTATAAAACCTTTGTCGCGCACAATATAAAGCGGAATGAAGGCGGCTGACGGCTGTATACCTATTCTTACTACAGAAGAAGTTTCATGATTTTTCTTGCAGCTTGAAACTGAAATAACTGATGAAAGCAAAATAATGATTGAAATAAACTTAAAACACATCACTGTTTCAGTATAAACATTAAAATTAAAAATCACAAGTTTTTCTTTACAGATTTATGAAACGGGCTTAAAATTCCGTAAAAAAGGATTGCAGATGGAACTCAAAAAGATTGTAAAAGATATTGGCGTTGCTTTTGGAATTATTGTTGATATTTTTATAATTGTTTTTTCTCTGATTATCTTTCAGCATCGAATCGGAGTCAGCCTGTTTAAGAGAAGCATTCAGAATATAACTGAAATTCAGCAGCTTTATAAACAAATGATCAGCAACAAGTTTGAAGATCAGTTTTCATTACTTGAAACTCAGTCAAAATATTTTGAAGAAGGGAATAAGACAGAGGAAGAAAAACGTGAAAATGTCTTGAAGTATTCAAAGGTATCCGGAGAATTCAAAAAACTTGCTCTGATTAATTCAGACGGCACTGGAATTGATTTTTCTGGTAAAACTATTCCAAATATAAGGAACCGCATTTATTTCCGTGAAGCCGTAGAATCTTCTCAAAGATCAGTTTCTGAGCAGATTGAGCTTGATAGTAATCTAAAACCTGTTCTTACGCTTTTATATCCTGTAAAGAACAGAACGGATCTCTTTATATTGGGAACAATTTCTTACGATATTCTCAGAAAAATGTTTGACGTTCCTATTTTTTCCGGGAAAAGCTATTCCTATATTGTCAACAAAGAGGGAAATATTATTCTCTGTAATAAGGACAAGAAAAAAGCCCTTTACAACATAAATTTTTACGACTACATAAAATCTGTCTCTACGACAAAGTACAGTGTAGTAAAGAAAATGAAAAATGATATTCAGCAAGAATTTTCTGGATGGGTTATATGTACTAGTCCTGAGTCTGAAAAACTTTTCAGCTATACATCTTTAGGAATAAACGACTGGACTCTGATTACAGTTTTGCCGATTTCGTATATTCGTAAGCAACAGACTGGAATAAGCATTCTTGTGTTCGTTGTAATTGCGGTAATCGGACTTATGCTGATGATAATAATTTTCCTTGTTTATCTGATGTTGCGGCATAATTCAATAATTGAAAGAGATAATGAGCGGCTTGTTACTGTAAACAATCAGACACAGACTTTATGCTTTGAATTTGACATCGTAAAGGATATCATTGATTTTTCAGGGGAAACGAAATTTATTCTTGGAACAGATAAAAAACAGCTTCCTGCCGAATTTGTCCGTTCGGAACATTTCAGGCGTATTCATCCTGATGATGGAAATATTCTTGATTGCCTGCATGAATCTATAACACAGAAAAAAGATAGTTATACGGCGGAATTCCGCTATAAAGGATATGATAATGAATATTTCTGGTGCCGGCTTTCAGGTTCTTTTATTTATTCTGAAGATGGAAGACCTGTAAAGTTTATCGGAAGCATTTCGAATGTAAATACTCAGGTTCTTCATGAACTTAAGCTTAAGGAACTTGCAGAGTGTGATAAATTGACTAAGCTTCTGAATAAGACAACAATGGAATCAAAAATAAAAAAATATCTGAATGAATCTGCGAATGGAAAACTTTGTGCATTCATTATAGTTGATCTTGATAATTTTAAGAGCATAAATGATTATCTTGGGCATATGACTGGCGATATGGCAATAAGAGATGCTGCAAAAAAATTGTCTCTTGTCTTCTCTGAAAAGGATTATATTGGACGTTTTGGTGGTGATGAATTCTGTGTTCTAATGCGCTTCAGCGAGTATTTTACAAAGGATTCCGTTATAAAAATCTTGAAAGAAAAAGGAGAAAGTCTTTGCAATATTCTTCAAGAAGATTATTTTAATGAAGATTCAACCGTTTGTGTTTCTGCAAGTATCGGTATGGCGGTTTATCCGTATGACGGTCTAAGTTATGAGGAGCTTTTTGCCTGCGCGGATAGCGCTCTGTACGATGTAAAGAAAAGCGGAAAGAATGCCTTTAAGATTTATGATGGAAAACGTAAACAATAAAACGTGCTACGATGCGGGAGCAAAAGATTGGACGATTCTAAACACGCATTCACCTGCTTTTTCTATTTTTCTAAGCAGATCCATGTAATTAAGCTCTGCCTTTACGTCGCTTCCATCCTCGAGCCGCTTTCTTGAAGACTTTTTTAGTTCTTTTTTTGTGGTATTGATTTTTTTAACAACCCCAGAAGTGTGTATTTTATTTTCTGCAGGAATTCCTAGGGCTATGCAAGAACATGTATGATCAAAGAAAAAATAGACTTGTTCAAAATATGTGTTAAGTTCCTGTATATGCATTTTCAGAAATTTTGTTTCTGTTTTACTGTGAAATTTGCATATCGTGTGCACCATGGATAGACATTCATCGCTTAGCTCTTCAAGATTTTGAGTTACGGAAATAAGATTTTCAAGATTGTTTCTTTTTTTATGATTTGCATCAGGAAGTCGGGTACATTTTTGCAGAA
This sequence comes from Treponema sp., assembly GCA_017392945.1. Classification (GTDB taxonomy): domain Bacteria; phylum Spirochaetota; class Spirochaetia; order Treponematales; family Treponemataceae; genus Treponema_D. The sequence continues at coordinate 1,717 of JAFOSK010000152.1, read as the reverse complement.
AAGCAGTAATTCCTGTATTCATTTCATCAATGTATTCTTCATCTGTTTCTATTTTCTTGACAATAACTTCGTCTGTTTTTCCATCGGCATTAAGGGCTTTGTGCAGAGTTTCCATCATTTCCATTACAAGCTCCGCCATTTTTGTGATTTCCTTTTGAATTTGAAAGTAGTACAAATCTGAACTTATGTGGCTTGCAGGAAGTATTGCCGGCAGTCTGTAATGTGCAATTTCGTCTTTTATGGAGTTTTTAATTATTTTTTTTGCAATACTTGCAATCTGATCAACAAAAGGCAGAAAAAGCAGAGTCGCACTTACATTGAACAGAGTATGAAGCATTGCTATGTGTGTTGTGATGTTAGCTTGCGGGGTCCCGGGAACTATAAGGTCAATAAGGTACAGGAACGGATTGAAAAAACAAAGCACAATCAGAGTCCCGATAACATTGAATGCTACATGAACTGCCGCTGTCCGTCTTGCGTTTACATTTGCACCGAATGATGACATTACAGCATCGATTGTTGAACCTATGTTGCTTCCAAGAACAACTGCAGCGGATAAATTCCAAGATAAAGAGCCGTTTGCGGCCATAGTAAGTACGATTGCTGTTGTGGCAGAAGAAGAATGAATTAAGGCCGTAAAGAATGCTCCTATAATTATTCCAGACAGAAGTCCGAATAAGCCAAGATTTTCAAAATTATTTAAGAATGCTACGGACTCTGGTCGCAGGTTCATTGAGGATTTTAAAAGGTCAAGTCCCATAAAAAGTATTGCAAAGCCCATAAAACAGTCTGCAAAATTATGAATTCTGAATTTTTTGAAGTATTTTAAGATAAAACCAAATCCGAAAAGGGGGATTGCAGCTGTCTGTAAGCTGAATGAAAAGCCAAAAAATGAAACAATCCATGCAGTTACAGTAGTTCCTATGTTTGCTCCAAAGATAATACTGATTGCTTGTGTAAGCGTTATAATTTCGGCATTTATAAAACTGACTACCATAACTGTTGTTGCACCGGAAGACTGTATTACTGAGGTTACAGCAATTCCTGTAAGAACAGCAGAAACACGATTACCGGAAATTTTTCTAAGCAGGGACTGCAAACTGCTGCCGGCTCCCTTTTGAATTCCGTTGGAAAGCATTTCCATGCCATAAAGCAGCAGGCATAATGCACCTGTAAAACCGAATGTTTGGCTGATTACAGTAAAAATCATATGCCAAAATATATAATAAGGATCTGATAGTGACAATAAAACGTGCAGACAGAAATGTTAAACTTATGTAAATTTGATTCAATAATGATTTGATTATTGTGAAGCTTAATACGGGACAGAATTTTTCTTAACTGAAAAAAACTGTCCCGTTAATCATTGTGTAGCTTTGAAATGTATTTTCAGAATAAATCGTACGGTTGCACGAAGCTACAGGAACTACAGAGCTTCCTTTCGGAAACTCTCAGTTAGTTACAATGTAGCACCAGGGATAGCCTTGCCTTCAAATTCAGGATTTCCATGGTGATATGTTGGAAGCACTTTTGGAGATACAGCGTCGCCGGTAATCTTTGCAGCTTCACGTTCTTTTTCGAATGCTTTTACATGGTCTAGGTTCATCTTGTCTGAAAGCTTGATGTTCTTGAACATTTTTCCAGCTTCGATTCCGGCTTCACGACCGAATACAACTACGTCAAGGAGTGAGTTACCCATCAGGCGGTTTGTACCGTG
>JAFOSK010000151.1 GCA_017392945.1 Treponema sp. | reverse complement strand
GTATGAAGAGCCGTGGTGTTTATGAAACTCCTGGCGGAGCAATCCTTTATTTTGCTCACCGCATGATGGATCACATCTGCCTCGACCGCGAGACATATCACTTCAAGCAGCAGGTAAGTCTCCGCATGGCAGAACTTATCTACGACGGAAAATGGTTCACAACTTTGATGGATTCTTGTATTGCTTTCATGGATAAAGCAGAAGAAACTGTTACAGGATGGGCAAAGGTAAAGGTTGTAAAGGGGGCTATCCGCGGTGCTGGAAGCGGTTCAAAGTACAGTCTCTACAATGAATCAATTGCTTCGTTTACAACGGGCGAACTCTACAACCATAAGGACGCACAGGGCTTCATTACATTGTTCGGGCTTCCATTAAAGGTACGTGCTATGATGGAGCAGCAGGTTGGTGAAGGGCAGGCTATTACTGAGAGTAAGAGCTTAAAAAAACGTCCGACAGAATAATTAGAACAGAGCATGGTGCGGCAGGTGCAGCACCAGTCAGCCGGCTTGTCCGGAGCGTTCTGCGTGTCATGGCGTCGATGGACAGGCTATCGTAGAAAGTAATAACCGTAAGAAACGGCTTGCGTTCTGTTCTAGGACACTATTTTGGTATGATTTTAAAAAGTCTTTGTATTGAGATAGATTGTTAAAAAAAATAGGTTATATAAAGTCCCCCGTCGCTTTTTTGTGTCGTGGGGCTTTTTTGTTATTGAACTCATTGGAAATTTTGAAAACGGTTTTGTTTTGCTTAGGATTTGTGCACAAAGTACTTTCGGCAGGTGAATTTAAGGCTCAGGATTTCTTTTCGTTCTGGAATTTTGCATTCCATAAGAAATTAAGTACAGCCATGGAAACAATCGTAATGTAGCCAAAAATACTTAGCATATCTGGCTTTTGCGAAAACAGGATAAAACCAAGCGCTGTGCTGAAAATAATCTGACTGAAGTCAAATATAGAAATTTTAGATGCTGGTGCATGATAGTAGGCCGCCGTAATTGTAAACTGACCACCAGCTGCACAGACCCCTGCCATAATCAAAAGAAGAGACTGTGTTAAGGTCATTGGTTCAAAATTCAAAATAAGGTTTGGAATCAACGTTATAGTAGAAAAAGCACTGAAGAAAAGGACCACAATTTTTCCATGGCATTTAAGTTTTCCTAGTTTTCGTACGCAGGCATATGCAAAACCTGCACCGATACCGCTGACAAAACCTGCGGCGGACGGAATCATTTGCGAAAAATCAAAACTTGGTTTAATAATTAGAAGGGTACCTGCAAAAGCGGCACTAATGCAAAGTCCTGGAACAAGGCGTACTTTTTCTCCCATAAGAATCAAGCTGAACAGCAGGGTCCAGAACGGAGCCATTTTATTCAGCATTCCTGCATCAGAAAGAATAAGTCTGTCTATCGCATAGAAATTTCCGAGAATTCCAATAGTACCGGCTGCAGAACGTAAAAGCAGGAATGGAATCCATTCCTTTTTAATTGTAAGGTTTTCTCCGCCTTCTTTTCTGTACTGTTTTATTACTGTTATAAGAGCAATCAGAAAGGAAATGAAATTCCTGAAGAATCCTTTCTGAAGGAAATTGATATTGCCTGAAAGCCTTACAAACGCCGCCATAAGGGAAAAGCAGAGGGCAGAGCAGATTATTAATATTATTCCCTTGTGGTAATTTTTATCGGCAGTCATTTTTTATTTTCTATTTCCAAAGATTCTTAGCAGATGAATGAAGATGTTTATAAAATCCAGATAAAGTGATAGCGCTCCAATTATTGAAGCTTTTTTGAACATTTCATCATTTGTTGCATGTCTACTGACAATCAGCATTTTCTGTGCGTCATAAGCAGTAAGTCCTGTAAAAAGAACAACGGCAACAAGTGAAATCATGAAACTCATGCCTGTAGATCTGAACAGAAAATTTACAAGAGTTGCAATTATTATTCCTAAAATCGCCATTGAAAAGAATTTTCCATATGACATCAGGTTCGATTTTGTTTTTGAACCGTATATTGCCATGCACAGGAACATTCCGGCAGAGATTGCAAAGATATTTGCAATTGAAGTTATGTTGTATACAAAAAAGATTGTAGACAGGTTAAAACCGTTCAAAATTGAATAGATTATAAATGCGGCTGTTGCCTTTGCTGCGGAAATCTTGTTTATTCTTGCAGAAAGGTAGAATACAATGACAAGTTCTGCAATTGCTGCTATGAAGAAACCGCCCTTAAAAAATGATACGAAAGTCTGAATGTTTGTTGCTGCATAGAAGGCTGTCAAGTAAGCTGTAAGACCGCTCAATAGAAGGGCAAATGTCATCCATCCATAAACTTTTGCAAGAAATTTATTCTGTTCAGAAATAGATATTGATTTTACAGAATCGTAAGTATTCATGATTCCTCCTTAGAAAACTTCGTGTTGGCGATGCTGCATGGATGCGTCGGGCAGCAGATTCTACCAATGGAAAATCTGCAATGAAAAAAATTATATGGACGTAATTTTATCATATCTTCTTAGCCCCCCCCCCTGCAATAGCACCGTTTTCATTTACAAATATAACAAATTCTCACAAAAAAGGACACAAAATTTGAAATAAAAAATGAGCTGATGTATTATAAAATTATGGCAAATATTCTTGATTATATAGATTGGAGAGGAGACCTTACATTTGACCAGTCGCCTTTTAATAAAATTGATACATTGATTTTATGTCAGATTGCATATCTCCGGTTTGATGGACTTATTAGAGATCTGGATTTTACGGATTCTGTTTCTCTTAATGAACTGGCAGAGCTTTTTAAGTCTGCTCCGGATTATAAAAAACGTTCTGACACGGGACTTATGATAAATAAACTTACTGTAAATCTTCTGTTTAGTGCAGCTAGTTCAAAACGTTTTAGAAATATAAGAGTATGCGGTTACAAATCTATAATTGATCTAGAAAAAGAAGAGCAGTTTGCGGCTGTAACATATATTCTTGATATAAATCTTAGTCTTATCGCTTACCGTGGAACGGATGACAACATTGTTGGATGGAAAGAAGACTTTAATCTTGCGATTATGGATGAAGTTCCAGCCCAGAAGGATGCCTATGAGTATCTCCGCATTGCTGCAAGAAATATAAAAGGAAAATTTTATTTGGGCGGTCATTCAAAAGGTGGAAACCTCAGCGTCTATGCCGCTTCAAAGATGACTCAGACTGTTAAAAACAGAATTATAGGAATCTTCAATGAAGATGGACCTGGATTTGACGAAAAAAAACTTCAATCAGAAGAATTTAAATCTATAATGCCTCTTGTTCAGTCTTATTATCCGCAATTTTCAATTGTCGGCATTCTGTTTTCAAATAATGGAAGGTATTCTGTTGTAAAAAGCGATGAACAGGGCGTAATGCAGCATGACCCGTTCAGCTGGAATGTTATAGGGGCAGAATTTGTTACTGTGGGGGATTTTGATCGTGGAAGTGCATTCTTAAAAAAGACCGTAAATGAGTGGATCTGCGTACTTTCTAAAGAAGAACTTGAAGTGCTCGTAGAGACACTTTTCACGGTTATTCGTTCTACAGAAGCTAAGACAAACAGAGAACTTGATGATAACAAATTAATCAATTCATTTAAGATGATCGGTGCTGTTAACAATCTTGACCCAGAATTGAGAAAACGTTTTATGGAGATTATAAGTGAATATTTCAAGATTGTGAATAATTCAATACCAAATTTTGAAAACATGGTAGAAAAGGCAAAGATAAAGTCAGAAGATTTTACAAGAAAAGCAAAAGAGAAATCAGAGGACATTTCTAGAAAAGCCCGCGAAAAAACTGAAGATTTTACGCGTCAGGTAAAAGACAGAATAAAGAACGAAACAGAGAAAGTTCAGAGATTCAATGAAAAATTACTTTCAAAAAAATAAATTTGTGGCAGAAATATATTATCGTAGTATAATATAGGGCATGGAAAACACTACAATTGTTACAGACAGCCCTGTAGGCCGTCATCTTGATAAAATTTCAGAGTCAAGACCTGCGTCATACCTTATGTTCAATAAAAAGCGTATTGATCTTGTTGCAAAAATAACTATTGGCCGCGAATATGACAACGATGTTGTCGTTGATAATAAGCTTGCCAGTCGTCATCATGCAGTAATTCAGAAAATTAAGGATGCATTTTTCATTAAGGATGAAAATAGTACTAATGGCACCTTTGTGAATGAAAAACGCATTCCAGAAGGCAAGTACATAAAACTAAATAAGGGTGACAAAATTACTATCGGCACTATGCAGCTGGTAATGTCTTAACGGTAGATAATTGAATCTGACACTTTTAGAACATCTTCATTCTCTTTCTGAAGCAGTTGAATTGCCTTCCCATGATTATTTGTTTGATCTTGCGGATCGCTGTTCGACATTGCTTGAAAATGAACGAACTGGATATAGACCAGAAACAGCTTCTCATGAAATCGGCGGGCTTTTGGATTTTGTATCGTGGCCGGAGACAGAGAAGCCTTTGGTTATAATTCCAGATCTTCATGCAAGAACATATTTTTTAGATCATATACTTAATTTCAGACTTCCGCAGGATTTTGTCTGTTCAAAAAATGGTCAGCAGATGACATTGTTTGAGGCACTTTCTGAAAATTTTTTACGTGTTGTGTCTGTTGGGGATCTCCTTCATTCTGAAATCAGAGGAAGGGCAAGGTGGCTTTCGGCTTTGGAAGATTTTAAAGCTGGGCTTGTTACAGGAAAAGCCATGAAAGAGGAAATGAAAGAGGGGCTTTCCCTTCTTTGCATGATAATGGAATTAAAATGTGCTTTTCCGTCAAGTTTTCATGTGTTGAAGGGAAATCATGAAAATATAATGAATGACCGCAGTGAAGGTAATTTTCCATTCAAAAAATTCGCCGACGAAGGTGAAATGGTTTTCCGTTTTATGCAGGAATATTACGGTGATGATGTCCTTATGGTCATATCAACTTTTGAACGGAGTCTTCCGCTGCTTGCGGCTTTTCCATCGTGTCTTATAAGTCATGCTGAACCAGAAGAGCCTTATACAAGAGAAAGGATTATAAACGGAATGAGGGATTCTGAACTTATACAGGGACTTTCTTGGACTCCTAATGATACTGCCTGTGATTACAGCTGCAAAACAATGATTTCGGAAATGACTGGAAATTCTGATGCAATTTATTTTGGGGGACACAGACCTGTAACGGGAACCTGCACATTCCGCCAGGGAGGTAAATATATTCAGATTCATAATCCTGACCGTGAATTTATAACGCTTATATATGGGAATAGAATTTTTGATCCAGATAAAGATATAATAGACGTAATTAAATAGCGTAATTTTATGGAATGGATAAAAAACTTCTGAAATACAGTCGTTTTTTATCTTCATTTTTTATGGGAGAACAAGATGGCTGCTCAGTTTCCTGAAATGATAGGAAAATATAAGATTGAAGGTATAGTTGCAAAAGGTGGAATGGGGGTGGTTTATAAGTCTACGCATCCAACTCTTAAGCGTCCTGTTATAATAAAAAAACTTACAGCGCGGAAAAATTCCGCAAATCTGGAAAGATTTAAAAGAGAGGCTCAGATTCTGAACGATTTGCAGACTCCTTACATCGTTCATTTGAATGATCTTTTTAAGGAAGGCACATCATATTATCTTGTTGAAGAATTTGTTGACGGTCTTGCAGTTGATAAACTTTTGCAAAAACAGACAATTTTAAGTCCCCAGGTTGCGCTTTTGATTCTTCAGGATGCTTGTTTTGCCCTTAATTATGCACATTCCAAAAATATAGTTCATCGTGATATAAAGCCCGGAAATATTCTGATTTCTAAAAAGGCAGAAGTAAAGCTTACAGATTTTGGTATTGCAAGTGACAATGCTGGTGAAGACAGTCTTACTCAAAGCGGTGTCGCATTGGGAACTCCGGCATATATGCCGCCTGAGCAGTTTGAAGACAGCGCAAAGGTTGACTGCCGTGCAGATATTTATGCCTTAGGTATAATGCTTTACGAAATGCTTACTGGTACGAAGCCGTATCCGGGAACTCTGTCAATCGAAACCTTGAATATAATCAAAAAAGGAAAATATATTTCTCCAAAAAAAATAAACGGAGATGTTCCTTCTTTTGTCTGCCGGCTAATAAAAAAAATGCTTAAGCCTAATGCAAACAAGCGCTTTCAAACTATTGCACCAATCCTGAAGGTCATAAAAAAATATCTCCGTCATTACGATGTTCATGCAATCCGTGTAGAACTTGCGCGCATGGTTCTTTCTAAGGTTGCTATGAAAGAACCTGTTTATGTTCCTAAGAATGCAAAAATTAAGAAGGTGTTTGCGGTCTGCGCGGCTTGTGTTTCAGCTGTTCTGCTGTTTTCTTTCTGTTGGTTCAACGGGTTAATTCATAAATCTGTATTAAGAAAATGGTATTCTCCTGTAAGGATAGAAATAAAAGTTCCTGCAACTGCCATGGCAGGTTCAGATGTACCGATAAATGCATTTTTTTATGAAAATGACGGCGATAAAATTCCTGAAATAATGAATACACGGAGGACTTTGAGCCAGCTTTCTGAAAAAAAACATCCTTCAGAAAAAAAGGCAGGAAATAAGACGTATGTTTCAAAAAATGTATATCTCAGGCATGGATCTTATCGCGTTAAGCTTATTGCCGGGTCTTACGTTTGGTGGAAATCATTTACAGTAGACAAAAAGGATGTAATTCTTTCAGCGGACTTTTTAAAAAATGTAAGACGCGTTCTCAATGTAAATCCAAAGGTT
>JAFOSK010000150.1 GCA_017392945.1 Treponema sp. | reverse complement strand
GGTTTTTTCTGACTGCATGCTTTTTTCATTTCAGGATACTTCCTTGGTCGACCTATAGTAAGGTTCTCCAAGCCATCATATCCTTTAGTTTTATATTTTTTAACCCACTGACATAACTGTCCTGAATCTATTCCAGCATTACATGAAACTTCTTTTATTGAATTACCAGCAAGAACTTGTGCTATGAGCTCATAACGTTCTGATGCGCTCCATTGTTTTTTCTTCGTTTTTGTTTTCAATGCCTCAGGCCCATTGGCATCTTCTATCTTTTTCCATCTTCGAATCATCTTATGGAAATCTTGCGGATTTTTGAAATGTTTTGGAGTTTCTGGCCAAAGACCTTGTCTGTACATTTCAACGCATTGTCTTTTGTACTCATACGAGTAGTGTTGATGCATAAAAATACCCCCTTTCTGTTTGTCCAGAAAAGGGGGTACATATCAATTTGACGGAGTTTTTTATTTGTCGAAAGGGACATTTAATGTAAGTTCTGGAAGCTATGCAATTAACGGAATTTCGCTTTCAGGGGAATACAGGAAAGGTCTGCTTTCCCTGCGTTATGTATTTGCCCCTGGAAAAATGCCTTTTCCAATTACGGTAATTTATGTCTCATCAAGGAAAAAGTGATCATATGATTTTTATAGAAAAGAAAAGAGTTATCAGCGCAGGCATTTTACATGATTACAATGCAGGAAATCTGCTTGTGATAGAAAATGCTGCTGTATGCAGCAATATAAAATAATAAGGTGATGTTAATAAAGTTCGGTTCGTGTAATGAATGTGTGTTTTGTCGCTGGTTACGACAGGCTCTCACTATGCTTCTCGTTCTTATTAAATATTGCCAAAAAAAGGTGTTTTTATGAAAAAAGTACTTATTGCTTTTTTTGCGGCTTCTATAGCTTTATTTGGTTTCAGTGGTTGTTCAAACGACTCTGATGATAATTCAACTTTGCTTTTTGCTGCTGTTTCTTCCAGTAAGAATCAGGTTTCGTTCAGTAAGGAAAACTGCTATGGAACTTATTGGGGAACATGGACTGTTATGGGATCCGAATATCCTATGTGTGTAGAAGCAAGGGCCGCTTCTTTCCGCTGGATTGCTCAAGGGTATGGTGATACGAGTTATCCAGAAGAATATACTGTATGGCTTTCGAATGCAGACGGTTCTTTTACTGTAAAAGGGTACTCTGCAAGTTCTTCAAAAACTGCTGCAGAAAGAAAAGCTGCTGATGATCCTTCTGCCGTAGTTAATTTTACAAAAGAAAATGGAGTTGTAAAAGGTGCATTTAATGTTCCATCTATGAAAACGAATATGAATGTGACTGATGCCGTTCTTACTGCTGGTTCTGCTTACGACAATCGTTATGACGGTGCAGCCGGTGCAATTGCCAAAACTTATAAGGGAACTTGGAATGCAGTTATATCTTTTGGATCTGGAATTCCTGCTAATACAAGTGTAAAGGAACTTGTGATGACTCGCATTTCTGACGACAAGGTAAAAATTACAATTCCTGATTTTACAGGCGATATGAATGGGTCAAGTATGACTGTTCCTGGATTTGAACTGGAACTTGCAGTTTCTGCTGTTACAAATGGACGTGCAAAAACTTATACTGTAACACTGCCAAATAGTGCGACTGAATATACTGTAAAAAAGACAGTGGACGGAGTTGAAAAAACTTTTGCTGGTTCGGCATTCTCTTGTACAATGGGAACAACGGTTACTGTTAATACAACATATAAGTATGGCTCTATGCCATTCCCGTTCACAGTTTCCTTTACGACTGCAACAAACTGATTGTAGAATGACTTATCAGTTATACATCTTAAATCCTATGTAAGCTGTCTAAAATATCAGCACATACGTTCCGGCGGGCTTAATTAATCAGGCTTGCCGGAATCTTTTGCTTTTGTTTGATGTGCTGAGCTATCTTTTGCTTTTGTTGGCATTGTGTTCCATAATAATCGGGAGAAAAGTTTACAAAGGAAGAAGGAATATTTGTTTGTATGGTTTAATTCTGATCAAGCAGATAATCCATTGCGAATACAAAGTCCAAAGTTGATCGGAGTTCTTTAGGCATTTTTTTGAAAGGGGCTGCTTTTTTTACTGCAGAAAGGGCTGCTTCGTTAAGCATGGCATGGGGACATTCTTTTTTTATTTCAAGCAACTTTAGTTCTCCGGAAGGTAAGACCGCTATATGAATCTTTACTCGTCCTTCCATGCCTTTTGCTCTTGCTGCAACTGGATATGTTTTTTTTGCTGCAATCCGGCTGAGTACGTATTCTTTGTAAGTGCTGGTAGCTTTTTCTATTGCAGCACGCTCTGCATCAGAGACACCTTCATCTGTATATTCTGAGCTTTCTTCAGAAGTTTCTTTTTCTTCAGGGATTATGCTTTCGTTTTCCTGAGGAAAAGAATTTTCCAAAGGAATGGTCTTTTCGCTTTCGATGTTTCTGAGTTCCTTTTGAGGAAGCTGTTTTTGAGAAAGAGATTTTTTCTTTACAGTCACAAATGCAATTTCAGCATTCTGGTGAACGGAGGCCTTTATTTCTTTTTTCCTGTAATTGAATACAGGAAGTATTATTATAAGAATTATGGCGGCGGCTGTAATTGCAGCACTTTTCAGGTATCTTTTAGTCAGTCTGCTCATGGACTATTCCTATTCTGCTTATACCTGCATTCTGAAGTTTTGTAAGAATCTGGACGATTCGTTCAAAATTGACCGTTCGCTCGCATTCCAAAGAAACAGCCATGCCCGGCATCTTTTCTGCGTATTCGGATAATGCTCTGTCCAGGTCAGTCATGGAAAGTGAAATGCCGTCAAATTGAATTTCGTCCTTTGAAACCGCAAGAACTTTTAGAGTGCTGTCTTCTTTTGTTGTATCTTCGCTTTTTGGCAGGTCAAGAGGTAGTGAGTTTTTCTTGAACTGTGTGGAAACCATAAAAAATATCAGCAGAATGAATATTACGTCGATCATGCTGGTGATGTTTATGGCAAGCTCTTCATCCTCTGTTTTTTTTAAAAAATTCAGCATGGGGTTATTCCTTTGAAAGTGCGTCTTCAACCATTATATTCATTCTCATTACGCGTTTTTCTATGATTCTCTTAAAAGTCCGGTAGAAAAAAAGTGCAGGAATGGAAATTATCATTCCGAAGGCTGTTGTAAGCATTGCCTCCCAAATTCCGCCTGAAAGATCCTGGATATTAAGGTTAGTGCCTGCATTGTTAATTCCCTGAAAAGCACTTATAAGTCCTGTCACTGTTCCTAAAAGTCCAAGAGAAGGAGAAACTGCCGAAATGAAATTGATAAGCCACATTCCTCGATTCATTTCGTAATACATCAGAGTGCATTCTTTTTCGAGACGGTTCTTTTTGTCTTTTTCTGAAAGTTTTTCTGTTTCATTTATTTTTTTAGAAAGGCGTTCCAGATAGGAATCCCTTTTGCTATGAAAAGTTTCAGCAAAATAGATTATGCGTTCTAAGCAAATACTCAGACAGCACAAAAACAAAAGTGCAAGTACCCAGTTAATAGGTCCACCAAGGTTAATAAGTTCTATAAGTTTCATATTGCCTCTTTTTTTTACTTTCTTTTATTGTAAGAATTGCATGTTTAATTGCAAGTGCTGGATGATGAAAAATCATTCTTGGTCCACTGAATCGCATTACAGTTCTTATTTTTTCTCTCATTTCAGGTTTATAGCAATGAATTTTACAGAATGAACAGAATGTTTTTGTTTCTATGTAAGCGCAGTTTTCAATTCGTTTGTAGACGTATTCTGCCAGCTGCCTGCATTCGGGACATAAAGTTTCCGGCTTCTTGGAGGCTTCTGTTCTGTGATTATTCTGGCAGAAAAGTTGAATCATAAGCATAACTGTTTCATATTCTTTATAGCGTTTTTGTTTTATTTCTGGCAGTCCGTTATTTTTATTCATTTGCAGCCCTTTGTTTTTTTTCGGCACAATTATTTTTCAGGGATTTTGCATCCGAGTTTGAAATCGTACGTATCTTTGTAAAAAAATAAACGTATTTGAATATAAGCGCAATGATTACAAATGCACGGCCGATTCTTGTTCCAAGGCAATCGTTATGACTCATTCCTATGAATGCGAATATCAGCATTATGGATGCTGGTATCAGACAGCACAATTTTGTCTTTAGGGTCATTGCCCTGGAAGTGACGAAATTTTCAAGATGTTTTTTATATATGCTCGTATTTTTGAACCATTTATCAAGGCGGTCAGAGCCCTTTGCAAAGCAGAATGCTGAAAGCAGCAGAAACGGTGTAGTCGGAAGTACAGGAAGGGGAATCCCGGTTATTCCTAATCCAAGAGAAATAAAACCGCATGTAATCCATAGGGGTTTCAGAATTTTCATATTTTTTTCTCCATATGTTTTTATCGTTGTTTTTTATTTTAATTCAAAAATAATGTCTGCATGTTCAAAAGTTGATTCGCGATGACTTACTATTACAACAGTTTTGTCATTGCTTTCTTTTTTTACGGCATCCATGATTAGTTTTTCGTTGAGGGAGTCTAGATTGCTTGTCGGTTCGTCCAATAGAAGAAAGTCTCCGGAGTGCAGGAACGAACGTGCAAGTCCAAGTCGCTGGCGCTCACCACCACTGAAATTATCTCCTAATTCCGATACTTCTGTATTATATTTGTCCGGTAAAGTCTGAATAAAATCATGAATATGTGCTTTTATACAGGCTTCTTCAATTTCCTTATCTGTTGCATTCAAATTTGCAATCTTTATGTTGTTTTTTATAGTGTCATGAAAAAGTATTGTTTCCTGCGAAATATAACTTTCTGTTCTCTTTAATGACATTGAATTTATTTTGTTTATGTCAGTTCCGGAAATTTTTACGCGACCGGAAGAAGCGTCATAAAATCTCATGAGAAGCTTAAGGATTGTCGATTTTCCGGAGCCGCTCTTTCCTTTGATTCCGATAATTTTGTTTTTTGGAAAGTTAATGCTCAGATTTTTTATAACTTCTGTTCCTTGTTTATAAGAAAAGCTTACTTTATCAAGTTCGGAACCATTGAACTCTATGTCAGTTCCGTTTATTATTTCATTTACAGATGGTTTTTCTTCTAAAAGTGAAAGAAGTCTTTTCCCGGCTGCTATCGTTGAGCTAAGGCCGCTAGAAAGGTTTGCAAGTGCAATTACGGGAGCAAACGAACAGAATTGAAGTATTACGGCTGTAATTGCAGCTTCTGAGCTTATCAATCCCTTGTTTTTTAAGCTAAAGGCAACAAATACCATTAAGAGACTTCCTGAAGTTATAAATAGTCCTGTAACAGCCCCGGTTTTTCCTTCATTTTCTGCCATCTTTTTTTGAAGTGAAGAAAGTATCCTGCTGTTTTTTTGAATTTCATTCAGTTTTTTTAGACCGTTTCCAAATAAAATTGTCTGTTCGATTCCTCGTATGCAGTCGAGTATAAGAGCATTTATTTCTGAAAAAGATTTCCTGAACCTTTTTGCATCTTCCGCCGCTTTTTTTCCTGTTATTAGAGGAATAAGGATTCCGACAGAAATATATGAAATCAAAGCGCAGGCACTTAGAATAATGCTGTGATGAGCTAAAAATATGCAGCAAGCTGTTTCTACTGTAAGTGCTATGCATACAGGACTTATTGTATGGGCATAGAATACTTCCAGAAGCTCTATGTCGTTAGTTATAAGAGAAATTAAATCTCCTTTTTGTTTACATTCAAGTTTTGCAGGTCCCAGCTGTCGTAGTTTTTTGAATACAATGCCGCGGATTCTTGCAAGAACTGTAAATGCTATAAAATGATTGCAGTATTGTTCTCCATAATGAAGAATTCCTCTAAAAACGCCTGCTGCAAAAAGCATGAAAAGAGGAAGCGGTTTGTAAAGCATTATTGAAGCCATTACAGGAATGCTTATAGCACAAAGATGTCCTGCCGTGCCAAGAATTACGGCTATAAACATGACAGGAAGCAGAGGGAGTACCATTTTTGAAAGTTTTATCAATGTTTTCATATTTATATCATCCTGCAGCTTCTATCTGAAAATTCATAAACAGAATCAGCATAACAACAGTTTTCCATTCTGTGAGAAATCATGATAATTGTCTTTTTTCCTTTAAGTTGATGTAGAAACTTCATTATTGCTGTTTCGCTTTCTACGTCGATATTGGAAGTGGCCTCGTCAAAAATTATTATTTCAGGATTATGAAGAATTGCCCTGGCTATCGAAAGTCTTTGTTTTTGCCCGCCGCTTAAATTTGAGGCATTTTCAAGAATTTCTGTTTCAAGACCATTTTTTTCCTTTAAAAAATCTGTAAGCTGAAGTTGTTCCAATATGCTGTTCATTTCTTTTTCGGTTGCATCTGGATTTCCTTCTTTTAGAGTATCTTTTACTGTGCCTTTAAAAATCCAATCGCGGTGGGAAATATAACAGACTGATTTATAAATAGAATCTGAGCATATGTCCTTCATTTCTATTCCTGCGATTTTTACGTTTCCCTGATAATTTCTGTTTATTCCAGCTAAAATTTTTGCCATTGTGGATTTTCCAGATCCGCTTTCTCCGAAAAATGCTGTAAAACTTCCGTGCTGAATTGTAAAATTAAGATCATTAAGAATTCTTCTATTTTTATAGGAAAAACTCATGTTTGTTACTGTGTATAAGTTTTTTTTGAAATCGGTGTTATTTAGCTCTGCTTTTGAGATTTCTATATTTCCATATTGAGTTTCCTTGGCGTCCAAAAAAGTAAAGATTTTTTTGCTTGCAGCAGAGCCGTTCATTGCAACGTGAAAAAAACTTCCAAGCTGTCTTAACGGAACAAAAAAATCTGCACATATAAGTATTGAGGCAAAGCACAGCCAAAGCGTAATTTCGCCGTTCTGGAATCCGTTTATAGCAGCGGCAATTCCTAAGCCAGCACCTCCGTAAGCAATCATATCCATTATAATGATTGAATTAAGCTGCATTGAAAGGACTTTCATTGTCACTTTTCTGAAAAGATCTGCATCATTTTTCATTTGAATCTGTTTGAATTCGTCTGCCTGATATATCTGAAGGGTAGTAAGGCCCTGTAAGTTTTCAAGAAAATTGTCTGCAAGGTTTGCATATTGATCCCAATATTTAGAAAGCCTTTTTTTTGCAATTTTCTGTACTGCGACAATGGAAAGCGGAATGAGCGGCACGCACACAAGAAGTATAAGCGCCATTTTTACGCTGATAAGGAAAAGAATTGCAAATGTAGAAATTGCCGCAATCATGCTGAAATATAACTGTGGAAAATATGCTCCAAACATGGTTTCAAGCTGTTCTACACCCTCTGCTGTAATCTGAACGAGCTTAGCTGTTTCTGTTTTTTCCTGATACGCTGTTCCAAGAGACAGCAGTTTTTTATAGATTTTGGTCCTTAATGTCTCTTTTATTTTTTTTGAAGCAAGAAATGCATTTTTTGCTCCGTAGCGTGCACTTAAAAAAGATAATGCCGCAGAAAGAATACTGGCCGGAATTATATATTTATATTGAGAATAAGTGCATTTTTCGCAAGTAAGCCATGCTGCAGAAAAAATAAGAATCGTATTTGTAGCCAGCGAAAGGCATTTGCACAGTACACAGTAAACAATATATTTTTTTGATTCTGGAACTAATGCAAGCAGCCTCCTGTTAATCATCATTTTTTACCTCAAAACAGGCTTAGGATATATGGCAAAAAAAATAAAATCAATTTTTATAAATGTTATTGAGAATTATTTTCAATTTTATAAAAAAATATAGTTAGAGGGCCCTAACTATTGAAAAATTTATAGAAAAGTTATACTCTTTATATAGTTAGATACTGCTAACTATATAAAGAGTAAAGTTATGAGTTTTGACCAGTTAATGATTCATTATACAGCGCCTTCTTTTTGCGGAATAAAACCGGCAAATCTTTTTTCTGTTCCATCCGCGCAGTTTACTGATAAGAGTTACAGGGCGTGGAAAAAGATTTTCAGAGTACAGGGATTGAATTGTGTTTTTAAAAAATTGCAGAACAGAAGGGTTTTGGTTCTTGTCTATAATAAATCATGGGTTTCAGAAATTATTTCGGATCAAGGTGTAAGGAACTATCTGACCTTAAAAGGTTACCGTCTGCAAGAAAACGGCAGTTTTATCCCTCTGCTTCTAGAACGCCTATGCCATTCTCCTTGTTTTCCACATGAAATAGGGGTTGTTCTTGGATACCCGCTGGAGGATGTGATTTTGTTTGAACGTTTTTCCGGAAAGCAGTGTAAGTATTGCGGCATATGGAAATGTTATTCAGATGTGGAAAAAGCCCGGTGCTATGAAGATAAATTAAGGCATTGTAGTTATCTCTGCAGTAAATGGTACGATTTGGGATACTCCGTTGATCAGATTGTAGAGAATTATAGAAAAATTTCTCAGGTGGCATAGGTCATTATGAGAAAAAGTGAGGTTTTATGAAAGTTGCAGTTATTTATGCAAGTACAACAGGAAATACAGAGGCAATGGCAAATGCTGTAAGCGAATCTGTAAAGGCTTCTGGAGCAGAAGTTTTTTTTGGAACTGCTGATAAAGCTGATTCAGCCGTGGTCAGTTCGTGTGATGTGATTCTTTTGGGAAGTCCTGCTATGGGAGCTGAAGTTCTTGAAGACTCAATGGAGGATTTTTATTCAAAAATTGAATCTTCTCTTGGCGGAAAGAAAGTTGGAATTTTTGGTTCTTATGATTGGGGCGACGGTCAGTGGCTTCGTGATTGGGAAACCAGAATAAAGTCGGCTGGCGCGGTTCTCTCTGCCGAACCTCTTATGATAAATCTTACACCGGATGCAGAAGGTCTTGAAAAATGTAAAGACTGGGCTGTACAGGTAATTAAATAGGTTCCTGTAAAATATGAAGTTTTAAACTTATATTTTATTATTATATGGAATAGGACTGTCTGATAAGCCTATTATTCAATGGTAAACGTTAATTCTGCTTACTTGCTTTTGCTTATCTGCGTTAGATTGGAACTGTGTCTCCTTCAAATCAACCAGTTCTTTTACAATGGTCTAAGTTTATCAGTCAGTCCTGTCTTTTTTTTATAATTTATATGGATTTATTATGAAAAAATCTTCTATTTCTAGAATTCTTTCTTTTGCAGGTGTTTATAAAGCTTTAACTTATACAGGGCTTTTTCTTTCTGCTGTTGCTATGATTTGCGGTATGGTTCCGTATATCTGTATCTGGCTTGTAATGCGAAGTCTGATTTCTGTTGCTCCAAATTTTTCAGAAGCCGGACAAATTTCATTTTATGGATGGATTGCTTTTAGTTTTGCTGTCGGAGGAATATTGATCTACTTTTGTGCACTCATGTGTACTCATCTTGCAGCGTTCAAGACGGCATCAAATATAAGAAAAAAATGCATGGAACATTTGATGCATGTTCCTCTTGGATTTTTTGATAACAATGGTTCCGGACTTTTGCGTAATCGTCTGGACGGGGCTGCAAGTGAAACGGAAACGCTTCTTGCACATAATCTTGCTGACATTTCGGGCACTGTAGCAATGTTTATTTCAATGCTTGTGCTTATGTTTATATTTGACTGGCGCATGGGAGCAAGCTGTATGCTTTCTGCGGTGATTTCAATTTTTATGCTCTTTGTTATGATGGGCGGGAAAAATGCAAAGCTGCTTGCTGAATATCAGGGTGCTCTTGATGTTATGGCAAAAGCTGGGACTGAATATGTGCGCGGAATTCCTGTTGTAAAAGTTTTCCAGCAGACAGTCTATTCTTTCAAGGCATTTAAAAATTCAATAGAAGATTACAGTCGAAAAGCAAGCCTTTATACAGACGGCGTATGCAGGCTTCCGCAGTCAATTAATCTTACTGTTACGGAAGGTGCATTCGTGTTTCTTGTTCCGGCTGTTCTTTTTCTTGCTCCTAGGGCATATTCTTCTGGAAGTTTTGCAAAGTTCCTGACAGACTTTGCTTTTTATGCTGTTTTTTCTGCTGTTGTTTCTACTGCTCTTGCTAGGATTATGTTCGCATCAAGTGGAGGTCTTATTGCAAATACAGCTCTTAAGCGTATCGAATACATCATGAATGCCCCTGTTTTAGAAGAAAGTAAGTCTCCGAAACAGCCTCTCGATAACAGTGTGGAATTTAAAAACGTGACATTTACTTATGAAGGTTCAAGCATTCCTGCTCTTTCTGATATCGCTTTCCGAGTTGAAGCTGGAACAACTGTTGCTCTTGTAGGTCCTAGTGGTGGCGGAAAGTCTACGGCTGCAAGTCTGATTCCACGGTTCTGGGATGCTGGTTCTGGTGAAGTTCTTGTGGGTGGAATAAACGTAAAGGATATTTCTTCTGAGGTACTTATGAATCACATTGCTTTTGTTTTTCAGAACAACAGGCTTTTTAAAACCAGTATCTTAGAAAATGTACGTGCTGCCCGCCCGGAAGCAGGACGAGAAGATGTTCTTCGCGCTCTGGAAGCCGCTCAATGCAGTGATATTATTCAGAAGCTTCCTGATGGAATAGATACAGTGATCGGTTCAGAAGGAACTTATCTTTCTGGCGGAGAACAGCAGAGGATTGCTCTTGCCCGTGCAATATTAAAAGATTCTCCGATTATTGTTCTGGATGAGGCAACAGCTTTTGCGGATCCTGAAAATGAAGTTCTGATACAAAAAGCTTTAGAGACTCTTACAAAGAAAAAGACTGTTATTATGATAGCGCATCGGCTTTCTACTGTAGTTGGCGCAGATAAAATCATTGTGTTGGATGGCGGAAGAATTGTAGAAAGCGGAACTCATGATCAGTTAAAAACGGCAGGCGGGTTATATGAGCAGATGTGGACAGATTACAACAAGTCTGCTGACTGGAAAATCAAGAAAGTGGAGGGCTGAAATGATTTTTAATGAGAAGTTCAAGCGTAAATATGCACTCTCTGACACAGGTGTTTTAAATGTGAAAAAAGGAATGTTCTGGACTGTTATCGTTAACCTTGTGGTTATGTGCGGAATGGGGATTCTTTATCTTCTTATGCAGAATTATATGGAAATTCTTACAGGATCATCGACATTTCCAAAAATGTTATATTTCCTTATTTCTGTGATCTTGTTTATTCTTTTATCAGTTGCAACACATCTTCAGCAGTATCGCTGTACTTATGGGCTAGTTTACGGAGAAGTAAAAGATATGCGCCTTGGTCTTGCTGAACGGCTGCGAAAACTTCCTCATGGGTTTTTCGGAAAACGAGACATTGCGGATCTTACAGAAACTCTTCTTGGGGATGTAAACCGCATGGAACATGTGTGGTCTCATGTACTTGGCTATCTTTACGGTGCATATATTTCCACTGTCATTATAGCTGTTATACTTGCACTTTATGACTGGAGGCTCTGTATTGCCTGTCTTTGGGGAGTCCCTGTTGCATTTGCCCTTCTTTTTGGAATTAAAAAAATGGCAAATAAGAACGCTGAAATAACAAAAAAGGCTGCTCTAAAATCCAGTGATTCTATACAGGAAGTAATAGAAAATATCCGTGAAATTCATGCGACTAATAATGAAAAGTTTTATTTGAGCGAAGTGTATAAAAAAATCGATGCGCATGAAAAATCTATGATTCGCGGTGAATTTGCTACAGGAATTTTTGTTAATGCTGCAAGCGTTATTATGCGTCTTGGTGTTGCAACAACAATATTGATAGGTACGCATCTGATTCTTTCGGGCAATATTTCATTTATGACACTTTTTATGTTCCTTCTTGTTATTACCCGTATTTATGCTCCTTTTGATCAGAGCCTTGCATTGATTGCAGAAGTTTTTCTTTCTGAAGTTTCCGCTGACCGGCTTATGAAAATTTATGAAACGAAAACAGCTTCTGGTGGAACAGAATTCAATACTAGAGGTCACGATATTGTCTTTGAAAATGTTTCTTTTGCCTATGACAACAATCCTGTTCTAAAAGATGTGAGTTTTACAGCAAAGGAGGGGCAGGTTACAGCTCTTGTAGGACCGTCAGGAAGCGGAAAAAGTACCTGCGCTAAGCTTGCAGCTCGTCTGTGGGATTATACTGGCGGCTCAATAAAAGTTGGCGGAGTGGATATTGCGGATGTTGAACCAGAAATTCTTCTTACTGATTATTCCATAGTTTTCCAGGATGTTGTTTTGTTTGATGATACAGTAATGGAAAATATTCGGCTTGGAAAGCATGGTGCAAGTGATGAAGAAGTCCTAAAAGCTGCAAAAGAAGCTAATTGTGATGAATTCGTGCAGAAATTTCCACAAGGTTATAAGACAATGATTGGGGAAAATGGAACAAAGCTATCTGGTGGTGAACGACAGCGTATTTCTATTGCACGGGCACTTTTAAAAAATGCTCCGATCGTTTTTTTGGACGAAGCAACAGCTTCACTTGATGTTGAAAATGAAACAAAGGTTCAGGGGGCTCTGTCTCGTCTTTTGGAAAACAAAACAGTAATTGTAATTGCTCACAGGATGAGAACTGTAATGACAGCTGATAAAATTGTTGTGCTTAAAGATGGAAAAGTTTATGAGCAGGGCAGTCCGAAGGAACTTTTAAGCAATGCTAATTCATTATTCAGCAGAATGGTAAAACTTCAGACTCGGGGAGAGGATTGGAAACTGCAAAAATGATTTTTGAGTTTTTTTGCAGATTAAATTTGAATACATAGAATAAAGAATTATAGGAGATAAAAAATGTTAAACAAAGTTGCAATCAGCAATGTAATCGGCCGCGAAATTATTGATTCACGGGGAAATCCTACTGTTGAAGTAGATGTTATTCTTGAAAACGGAGTTCTTGGCCGCGCAGCAGTCCCAAGCGGAGCAAGTACAGGTGAAAACGAAGCTCTTGAACTTCGGGACGGGGATAAAGCTCGTTACGGCGGAAAAGGCGTTCTTAAAGCCGTAGACAATGTAAATAAAATTATTGCTCCAGCCCTTAAAGGTGAAAACGTTTTTGAACAGCGCGCAATCGACCTTAAGATGCTTTCTCTGGACGGAACTCCTACAAAATCAAAGCTTGGTGCAAATGCAATTCTTGGTGTTTCTCTGGCTACTGCTCAGGCTGCAGCAAAGGCTTTGAATGTACCACTTTACCGTTACATCGGCGGAGCAAACGCACATGTTCTTCCTGTACCGATGATGAACATTATTAACGGAGGTGCTCATTCTGACGCTCCAATCGCTTTTCAGGAATTTATGATTCGTCCTGTAGGTGCAAAATCAGAAAAAGAAGCTATCCGCATGGGTGCAGAAGTTTTCCACGCTCTTGCAAAATTGCTTAAGGGCCGCGGTCTTTCTACAGCTGTAGGTGACGAAGGTGGATTTGCTCCAAAATTCGACGGAATCAACGATGCTCTCGACTCAATCGTTCAGGCAATTAAAGATGCAGGCTACAAACCTGGCGAAGACGTAAAAATCGCAATGGACTGTGCTGCTTCTGAATTTTCTGTAGAAAAGAACGGAAAGTTCTTCTACAACTACAAGCAGCTTTCAAACGGAACACCAAAGGATCCAAACGGAAAAGAACTTTCTGACGACGAACAGATTGCTTACCTTGAAGAACTCATCACAAAATATCCGATTGATTCAATCGAAGACGGACTTGATGAAAACGACTGGGAAGGCTGGAAAAAGCTTACTGCAAGAATCGGCGACCGCTGTCAGCTTGTAGGCGACGATCTTTTCGTTACAAACGTTAAGTTCCTTGAAAAAGGAATCAAACTTGGTGCCGGAAATGCAATCCTTATCAAGGTAAATCAGATTGGTTCCCTTACAGAAACTCTTGAAGCAATCGAAATGGCTCACCGCCACGGCTACACAACCGTAACAAGCCATCGCTCTGGCGAAACAGAAGACACAACAATTGCAGACATCGCAGTTGCAACAAATTCTGGTCAGATTAAGACAGGTTCAATGAGCCGCACAGACCGCATGGCTAAGTACAACCAGCTCATCCGCATTGAAGAAGAACTGGGCGATACTGCTGTTTACGGTTATAAAAAACTTAAGTAGAGAATTTTCATAATGATTTGATTGCGACCTGTTTTAGGGCGGCTTAGCAGGTTGCACTCAAATCTTTTAGAAATAAAAATT
>JAFOSK010000149.1 GCA_017392945.1 Treponema sp. | reverse complement strand
GTCAAAACGGCTGTCGCAGGTCACACGCTTGAAAAAATCATCCTGAGCTTCCATGTATTCAAAAAAGGCCCGCACAAGTTTTCCGGTTTCCTTGAGCTGATCAATTCCCGAAACAATCGCGCTGTATTCGCTGGAATGCTTTGCCTGAATCTCTGCAAGAACATCGTCCACGCAATTATAATGAAGATAAAAAGTATTGCGGTTGATTCTAGCCGCCTCGGTAATTGCTTTTACGGTAATTTTTTCATAAGGCATTTCGCAAACCATCTGCTTAAAAACCGTCTGAATTGCTTCCTTTGTGCGGATAATGCGCGGGTCGAGTTTTTCTTCAGCCATCTTTCCTCCGGAAAAGCCTGTTTAATAGGCATATTTGCAACATCTGTCGTTTAAACGACATTATACCATATCTTGCCCATAGATAATAGACACTTGTCTTTTATAATACAGATGTAATGTGAAGGAGGATACTATGGACTACACCCCAGGCTATGTTTATGAACTTATGGAAAAAGGCGGACCGACAGATGTTCGTGAGCCTTATTTTAAGGAAGCTGTCAGTGAGATGATGCGTGCCAGAAAACTCTGCGCGATTGCAAATGCAAAGATGCCCGATGACGAAAGTTACGTTTCTGACCTGGAAGAACTTTTTGGCCGCAAGCTGGATGATGTTCGCATTCTCACTCCTTTTATCTGCGACTTTGGAAACCGCGTAAAGTTCGGGAAAAAAGTCTTCATTAATCACTCTGCCATTTGCCGTATCGCTTCGCGATACTTACCGAGTTTCCTCTACGCGTAAACTCGTGGAATTAATGCTGCGAGTTTTGCTTGCAAAACTCGGTAAGCAACCGTAAGGTTGCGACTCACACAAAATACACATACGGCAAAGTCACAATCAAAAAGAATGCCTGGCTTGGAATGAACGTTACAGTTTGTCCCGGCGTTACAATCGGCGAATATGCAGTGGTTGCGGCAGGAGCTGTAGTTACGAAGGACGTGCCGGATTTTGCGGTAGTCGGTGGGGTGCCTGCAAAAGTTATTAAAATGCTCGACCCTTCAGAACAGAAGGAATAGATGAATTAATAGGGCGTTCCCGCCACAAGTGGCGGTCGGCTGTTCCGCGGCTTGCCTACGGCCGGTCTGCTGACGCAGACTGCTTCGCACCGCTCCATAGCCTAACGCATTTTACAGATTGTTTTGAATCTTCTTCAGAAAAAGGCTGGAGATTTTTGTTTTAAATCCACTTCTTTACCAGGGAAATAATCTCATTTCTAGCTTTTTCCCGTTCTTCATTTGATGTTGAAAAAAGAATTTCAGGTCTGATTTTTAAAGCATCGCAAAGTTTTATAATTGTGCAGAGGTTCGGAATATTTCTACCCGATTCAATGCAGTTCACCTGGTTTTGAGAAAGCCCTGCGGCGAATGAAAGCTCTATCTGCGACATACCTGCTTTTTGGCGTTCTTCCCTTAACCTCGATAGTACAAAATTAACTTGTTCCTGATATTCTTCATCTTTCATTATTGTTAATATGCACGGTATAACATTGACAAACAACATGAAATACCATTATACTTTTTAATGTTTTTCCATTGATGTTTACAATGGAAAAACAAACAATCTTTCACAAAATGAAAAAAAATGTTCAGTTTACACTGAAAAACAATTAGGGGGATTTTATGGATAAGGAAATGCGAGATTTGTATAACTCCATGACACCAGCAGAGCGACAAAAATATCAGCGCGAAATGCAAAAGCAGTTTAGCGAAACTGGAAAACAAATTGGAAACACTTTAAAAAATGAGGTTCATAAAAGCGGAATTGTTGGAACCATTTTTAAGGTTGCAGTTGCAATTTTGCTCGGAGGTAAATAATGGGACTTAAAGAACTTCTCTTCGGCGGTTATCAAGATACTGTAAACGACGCTGTCGGCAACAGCTACAGAAATGAATACTTCAAAAGATATTCCCCACCTTATGTTTGTAAAATGTGCGGAAAAACTTTTTCAGAAGCTACGAGAGATTGCACGGTTGACCATATAATTCCTCAGCATTTAGGAGGAACAAATGCAATGACTAATCTGCAAATTCTTTGTCAAAGTTGTAATTCAAAAAAGAAAGCGACAATATCTATGCTCACAGTAAAATATTCTGGGGATGCTTTAATTCGCGAAATCAAGAGGATGTTCCAAAAGTAATCATGACTTTAATAATCGTATGCTTAGTCATATTTCTGCTTGCTATATTTATACTCAGGAAAAAGTGTTTCGGAATTTTATTTATTCTTGCGGGAGTATTGCTGTTTCCTATTAATTTTTTTCTTTGTATTATAGCTGTTATAATTGGACTTTTTCTTTTCATAAAAATACCGAGGTGAAAAAATGGATAGAGTGTATGAGGATTTTCTAAAAACTTTTCATTGTGAGAATCTGATGATTGAAAATCAGACTAAAACTTTTATGGATTTTTTTCCGAACATTAGTAATGATTTTTCAACATATAATGAAAATGAAATTTCTATAACAAAATTGAAAAACGGGAAATTCTTTATATCAAACGGTGTATCAAAGGGCTTTTTTCTTGAGAGAAGCACAGATATAGAAAAGATATCGGCAGTTTCAGAGGAATATAGAAAAATCCAGAAATCTGTTGGTAAAGTAACTGATTTATTTGGATTCACAAACAGATACTTTGAAAATATTATAGAACTTTTTTCAAACGATAAAGATTCCATTGGATTAGGAGATTTTACAGCAGAATTCCTCGGCAGGACAAACAATGAAAGGATTATCGGCAAAATCAATATTGATAATCTTTTTACAATAGCATACGAAGCAAACGGGAACCGCATAGTCTTGAATAAAAATAATTGTATTTATATTTATGGTCATGATTTGGCAACGCATCATTATCAGAAAATAAATGGAATTCCTGATAATACCTTTTATACAATTCCCCAAACC
>JAFOSK010000148.1 GCA_017392945.1 Treponema sp. | reverse complement strand
TTATTTGTAACTTTCGATGATTTTGATTTTATCCCGGGAAGCAACTGTACAGTAAAACTACAGGACAATTTCCTCAAAATGGAAGATGAATACATAATCGACAAAATCACTTTTTACTTCGATGACGAAACAGAACAAACTGTTACCAACGCCGAATTAAAAGAAGACCATTCTCTTATTCCAATAGATTTGACCGGGTCTGGAACTTTCTATGTAAAGGATCCGGGCAATGGATATTTTTACTTTGTTGTAAAAACTAAACCTGCAGATCCGGAATGTATAGGCGCAGAATACAAAATAACTTTAACTAATCAGAACGATGAAGAAACCATTATCGAAGGAGACATTCCATATTGGAACGAAGACGAAATCTTTTCTTATAACATCTGGCATAAAATGGCTATCGAACAATTTTGTGATCTAAAAAAATTAAAGATTGAATTTAATGAAGACGGCAAAATTCTAAAAGAAGAAGTTACTAATCCGGCTCAGCTTGAAAAAATTACCATGTGGATTTATGCGTTTGCATATTATGTATACAGGTAATTAATAATAGTTTCCCTTATTTCTAAAAAAAAATCCCCTCACCATTTCTGATGAAGGGATTTAAAATCTAGCTTATGTCGCTATCCTAGAGGCTAGCATGAGTCGCAGGTTTTACTTCCTGTAAAACCTGCTTACCGAGTTTCCTTCGGAAACTCGCAAGATATCGCGCATTATTCTGACGCGACATCCTTGTCGCTATTTAGAGACTAGCGTGACATGTTCTGGCGATAACGTCGTCCTGCTGTTCCTTTGTAAGGTTGATGAAGC
The DNA here is from genome assembly GCA_017392945.1 of Treponema sp. GTDB lineage: Bacteria > Spirochaetota > Spirochaetia > Treponematales > Treponemataceae > Treponema_D. The sequence continues at coordinate 28,870 of JAFOSK010000148.1, read as the reverse complement.
GTACAGCGTAACCAGATACACGAACTGTGAAGTTAGCATATTCAGGTTTTTCTGGATGTGCCTGACAGTCCTTAAGTTTTTCAACACCGAATACGTTTACGTTCAAGTGGTGAGCACCTGTGTGGCCTGATTCAGCAGACATATCAAAGTAACCGTCCAGGACGTTTACAAGGTTTTCAATCTGTTCGTTCTTGTCATGACCAAGAGCGCTTGGGTTGATAGTCTGAGTATTAGAAATACCGTCCAAAGCGTAGTGGTATGGAAGCTTAGCAACAGAGTTCAAAGACTTGATAAGACCCTTTGTTTCTGCACCGTAAGATGGGTTAGCTCCTGGAGAGAATGGAGCACCTGCTGGGCGTCCGTTAGGAAGAGCACCAGTAGCCTTACCGTATACAACGTTAGAAGTAATAGTAAGGATTGATGTTGAAGGTTCAGAGTTGCGGTATGTTGGGTGCTTCTTGATCATGTTTACGAATGTCTTAAGGAGCCATACAGCGATATCGTCTGCGCGGTCATCATCCTGTCCGTAGCGTGGGAAGTCACCTTCTACAGTAAAGTCTTTTACGAGAGTTACTGTATCGATTACGTTACCAGCCTTGTCTTTTACTTCTACCTTTTCGCGGTTAACATGAACTTTTGCATATTTCATTGCAGAAAGTGAGTCAACTACGTGAGAGAAACCTGCGATACCAGTAGCGAATGTTCTCTGAACATCTGTATCTTCAAGAGCAAGTTCTGCTGCTTCGTAATAATATTTGTCGTGCATGTAGTGGATTGCGTTCAAAACGTTTACATAAACGTCAGCAAGCCATTCAAGCATAGCAAGGTATTTCTTTTCAACTTCTTTGTAGTTAGAAGCATCGATTACATCTGCTGTGATTGGAGCGTATTCTGGACCAATCTGCATACCCTTCTTAAGACCTTCATCCTTACCACCGTTGAAAGCGTAAAGCAAAGCCTTAGCAAGGTTAGCGCGAGCTCCGAAGAACTGCATTTCTTTACCAGTCTTTGTTGCAGATACACAACAACAGATTGAGTAGTCATCACCCCAGATTGGACGCATTACATCGTCGTTTTCGTACTGGATTGAAGATGTATCGATAGAAATCTGTGCACAGTATTTGCGGAAGTTTTCTGGAAGTCTCTTTGAGTAGAGAACTGTCATGTTTGGTTCTGGAGAAGGACCCATGTTTTCCAATGTGTGGAGGAAGCGGTAGTCGTTCTTTGTTACCATTGAACGGCCGTCCTGTCCAAGACCACCAACTTCGAGAGTAGCCCAAATTGGGTCTCCAGAGAAGAGCTGGTTGTAAGATTCGATACGAGCAAAGCGAACCATACGGAACTTCATTACCATGTGGTCTACGAGTTCCTGTGCTTCTTCTTCTGTAAGGATACCAGCTTTAATATCACGTTCGATGTAGATGTCGAGGAATGTTGATACACGACCAACAGACATAGCAGCACCGTTCTGTGTCTTAACAGCAGCAAGGTAACCGAAGTAGAGCCACTGGAAAGCTTCACGAGCGTTCTTAGCAGGTTTAGAAATATCGAAACCGTAAAGAGCAGCCATTTCTTTCATTCCCTTGAGGGCGTTGATCTGGTCTGTCACTTCTTCGCGGAGGCGGCAAACATCTTCTGACATTGTTCCGTCACCGATGTTAGCAAAGTCTTCCTGCTTGTATTTGATAAGCTGGTCGATACCGTAAAGAGCTACACGGCGGTAGTCACCAACGATACGTCCACGACCATAAGTATCAGGCAAACCAGTCAAGATGTGAGCTGAGCGAACTGCTCTGTGTTCTGGAGTGTAGATATCAAATACACCCTGGTTGTGTGTTTTATGATACTGAGTAAAAATCTTCTTAAGTTCTGGATCTACATCGTAACCGTACATTTCACAAGACTGTACAGCCATGTTGATTCCACCGTAAGGCATGAAAGCACGTTTCAAAGGCTTATCAGTCTGAAGACCAACTACCTTTTCAAGGTCTTTTCCTTCTGGGCAGATATATCCAGCTGGGTGTGAAGTAAGACCTGTAACAATGCTTGTGTCCATATCAAGAACACCAGTACGTTTTTTACCATCTTTACCGATAGATACTTTGTTGTGTTCTTCTTTCTGAAGTTTCTGGAGTTCATCAAACAATTTCTGAGTAGCCTTTGTAGGACCAGCTAAGAATTTGTTGTCTCCGTCATATGGAGTGTAGTTGTTCTGGATGAAGTCACGTACGTTGATTTCTTCTTTCCACAAACGACCTGCGAATCCTTTCCATTCATCAATCTGGATCATATCCTTTATACCTCTTATAAATAATTTTTTCGTTCAAACACTTTAATATTACTCCAATTGTAAGCAAAAAACAATAAAAAAGCAGAAATTAAATAAATCCTTAGTGTTTTTTTTACATTATGACAGTTCAAAAACACTAGATAGAGCGTTTAATTTTTTATAAAAAAAAAACTGCTGAATATTTATTCAACAGTTTGCATATTTATAAATAATTTTGAATATTTATTCGTATGGAATAGGCTTTATCTTCTTTACGTAAATTCTCCTCATAAAGAATAATGACATTCCTACTGACATGAATTCTGCAATAACAAAACACCACCAGACATTATCAACATTTCCTGTCAGAGAGAGAAGATAAGCGGCTGGCAGGAAAACCACAAGCTGGCGTGCAAAAGAAACGAACATACTGTAAAGAGCACTTCCAAAAGCCTGGAAAACAGAACCCATTGTAATTGCAAGGGCTGCACCAATAAAACTAGGGGCAATATGTCTTAAAGCTACAATTCCCATACGGCGCATTTCTTCACTTGCGCTGAAGAGATCAAACAGCTTTCCAGGAATTGTTTCAAACAGGAGTACTCCCAAACTCAAAATACAAAGTGCTATAACAAGCGCATAACGAATTGTATCTGTAATTCTTCTGTGATTCTGAGCCCCGTAATTGTAAGAAATGATAGGAATAATTCCGCTGTTCAATCCGAATACAGGCATAAAAATAAAGCTGTTCAGCTTAAAATATACTCCGTAAACCGCAATAGCAGTATCTCCGCCGTTTGGTACATTGGAAAGAATAATATTAAGAAAATAAGTTACAACGGATATGATTGAACTCATTAAAATTGCTGGAACCGCAATTTTATAAATCTGAGCAATAAGCCGTCGGTTCGGAACAATATTCTTCAGCACAAACTGAATGTCGTGATTCTTCTTAACATTAAGACCCAGGGAAACAAAAATTGCTAAAATCTGCCCAAGAACAGTGGCAAGAGCAGCTCCCTTGATCCCAAGTTCCGGGAAAGGACCGATTCCAAAAATAAGCAGCGGGTCAAAAACAATATTAAAAACCGCACCACAAATCTGCGAAATCATAGAAAGGAAGGTTCGCCCGGTTGCCTGAAGAAGCCTGTCACTCATACAACCCAGAAAATAACCAAAACCAATCACCAGAATTACAGAAAGATAATCTTCCGCATACTGAATAATCATCGCATTTTCAGTCTGAGCATGAAGATATGCCGAAGTAAACAAAGCTCCGGCAATTACAAATACTATCCATGTAACAATTGCAAGAAAAATACCGTTCATTGCAACTTTATTTACATCATCCTGCTTTTTCTGTCCAAGGCGCATCGAAAGCAGAGCATTCACACCCACAGAAGTACCGACTCCAAAAGAAAGCATGAGATTCTGAATCGGGAATGCCAGCGAAACAGCGGTAAGCGCCTCTTCACCGATTTTTCCTACGAAAATTGAATCAACAATGTTGTACAGTGCCATGATAAGCATACCGAACATAATCGGAAGAGACATATTAAAAATCAATTTTACTACAGGCATTGTACCCATTTTGTTTTCCGCAGAACCTGAGCGAATTTCTCCTGACATAAAAAACCTCTTATTTCACAAAGTAAGACAAAAAAAACCTTGCAGAGCATTCGACGCTTGCAAGGCTTGGTTTTGAATTTATATAAATCTCAGGACTTAGTCAAGCAAGGCATCCAATTCTTTTGTAATCTGCGCCTTGTCCAATTTCTGTCCGATGATGCAAAGCTTAATCATGCGGTCACCATATTCTTCATCCCATTCAGCACGGACCTTCGGCTCCTGAGCAAGAACTTCTTCCTGTTCGGCTTTAGGACAAGAAGCAAGCCAACGGCCGGAAGCACCAGCAGAAATCTGACGGCCTGAAGTTTCGAAAACATAAGCCATATCATCTTCATCGCTGAAGTAAACAACACCCTTACAGCGGATAATATTTCTTGGCCATCTGCCCGCATACTCTTCAAGCTTATCGCGGTTGAACGGACGGCGGCGGTAATATACAAAGTTTCCTATTCCGTATTCGTCTTCTTCAGCACCTTCATGATTATGCTCATGATGGTGGTGATGGCAGTGACCATCACACTTATGCCCCGGTTCACCATGCGCCGGATTATGTTCATCATGTTCATGTTCATCATCATCGTCGTGGTGATGATGTTCATGATCGTGTTCTTCGTGTTCGTCGTCATCATCATCATGACCGTCATGTTCAAGGTGCTGTACCCATGCAGCGCTTTCAAACACTACATCAAAATCAAAGCGGCCCGTAGCAAGTACATCTTCTACTTCTACCTGCCCTCGGCTTGTTTCAATAACCTTTACATGTGGCTGAAGAGCCTTTACAACAGCACGAACCTTATTCATTTCATCTTCAGAAACAAGGTCCTTTTTATTGATAATAAGCGTAGAACAGAATTCAATCTGCTGAACAAGAAGCGATTCAATGTCTTCCTCGCCCATCTTTTTGTTAAGGAGCTTGTCACCTCCCGAAAATTCATCTACTAGACGTTTTGCATCTACAACAGAAACTACGTTATCAAGCGTACCGTTTTCTATCTGCATGATTGCCTGTGCAATAGGCATAGGTTCACATACTCCGCTTGCTTCAATAAGGATGTAGTCAAACTTTCCTGAAGCTATGAGTCCTTCAATTTGATTTACAAGATCACTCTTTAAGGTACAGCAGATACATCCGTTCTGAAGACCGATAATGCTTGATGTATCCGTAATATTTGCACCTTTTGCAATAAGGCTTTCATCAACGTTGATCTCACCGATATCATTTACAATTACAGCAACCTTATATCCTTTCTGATTAGAAAGAATCATGTTCATCAATGTGGTTTTTCCTGCGCCTAAGTAACCGCAGAGCAATGTAATAGGTACTTTCTTTGACATTTCTTTTCCTCTGAAAAATCTTTTCTCCATTAATATACTGAAAAACAACGTAAACGACTATAAAAATATAAAACCTGAGATTTTTTTTTTCAAAAAAATTTGATTATTTCTTAAATCAAATTTATACTTTCAGCGATGCCAAAACAAAAATTCTTTACAGCTGCAAGGGCAATGTGTTTTTTTTCCGCAATCGTACTTACTATCGGCTCAGTAATGAGTTTTAATCATACGCCTCGCCTGCACACGATTTTTCCAAAACCAGAAATTACGATATTTATAATAAATGCAATAAGCGCAGCTCTCTGCTATTATCTTGTAATAAAACCATCAAACTTTTTCATTCAGGCTTTAATAATATACATTCAGGCAATTACAACTACTCTCACCGGATTTGAAACCCTGGGGACATTTCTGTACGAATCGGCAATCGTTCTCTGCTTCTGCAATGGATTTTTTAAGACATACATAAAATTAAAGATAACCGTTCTTATACTGATATGGCTTCTGGTTCTTGTCGGATTCGGCTATACGGTAATATATAATAACCCAGAACGCGGTAAATCTTTACTGGTATTAGAATGCGCGCTTACAATATTCTTTTTCAGTTTCTATTTTTATATTTATAAAAAATTGGAATCCCTGCTCAAAGTGCTTGTACCTGCAAAAAAAGTTCAGTTTTCAAACTTGAATCTGCCGCAGCCGGGCTCTGTAATCAACCTTAATAAATACGGACTTTCTGAAAGACAGATCAAACTTACGATGGAATACCTTCAGACAGAAGACAACTATGAAACTTTGAGCAAAAAATTCTTTATAAGCAAATCCACTGTAAAAAAGGACATGTCAGAAGTTTTTAATAAATTCGGAGTTTCAAACGTTAACGAGCTTCATCTCCTCCTTTTGCAATACATTGTAAAAGAATAACATTCTTTTTTTCTCAAAATAAAGATTCTTCCATTAATAAACGCGAATCTCACCAATCATGAGATTATCATTTTTCCGCCCGTAGGAACAGGACGGAAAATCTTCTTTAATAAATCCGCAAATATATCAAAACTCACAATCAGAACTAAATAAAGTCTAAATGTTTAGTTTTGTTTTCCGATACTCAAGGTAAGAAAGATTTTTTCAAAAAAGAGGAAGATATGATCAGAAAATTTACTCTAAATGCGGTTTTAGTTTTTTTAGCACTGATAATTTCAGGCTGTACAACCGTTCAGGAAAAAGAGCCTTCCGAGCTTAATATAACAAAGCTTATCAAGGAAGGAAAAATTGACGAAGTAAAATCATGCTTTACGTCAAAATGCAATATAAATGCAATTGACGAAGACGGAAATTCCGCCCTTCACCTTGCAGCGAAATCAAACAATTCATCCCTTGCATTATTCCTCTTATGCAACGGTGCTGATCCTGACCTTAAAAATTATTCAAGCCAGACTCCATTGCATGTTGCAATTCAGAATGGAGCAAAAGAAACTGCATCCACTTTAGTAAACTTCGGCTGTAATATTTTTGCAAGAGACGAAGAAGAAATCACTGCAATAGATGCGGCTTTTACCGCTGACGAGGCGTACTACGACATTTTTATAACCACAAAAACAGGCGAACTGCGCGATGCCGAAAAAGAAAAGACTATCGTTCATTATTTTGTAGAAACAGGCAACCTAAAGGCAATTCAGTACTGTGCGCGCAAAGAAATTCCTCTTTCTGTAAAAGACAGCGATGGAAAAACTCCGCTTGACTATGCATATGCAAACTTTACATCAAACAATGCGGTCTCAATTGCTGCAACGCTCCTTCTAAATGGTGCCGAGCATGTAAAATCTGACTATGATTATTTTGAAACTGCTGTTGTAAACCGAAATATAGACTACCGTTTTGATGACGGACAGACACCTCTTCATCTTGCTGCAATCGCCGGCCACGAAGCTGTTGCAAAATACTTTGTTTCGAACAATGCCCAGACAAACGTCCAGGACAGTACAGGCTCAACCCCTCTTCACGAAGCCGTAAGATACGGACGTCTCGGCATTGCAAAAATACTGCTTGATGCAGGAGCAGATATAAATGCAAAGGATAACCTTGGAAAAACTCCCGTCCTTCTTATAATTCCAGAAGAAAAACGCTCTGACATATACTCACTTCTTGCATCATACAGGGCAAATCTTGCCGTAAAAGATATGTACGGGGACACAGTCCTCCACACAGCAACAATGACTTCTGTTCCAACAAACATTCTAAGCACTCTTATAGCCGGTGGAGCTGAAATCAACGCAAGAAACAAGGACGGAGTTGCACCTCTTGCCCTTGCAATAGAAAACGGAGAAGAAGAGCATATAAAATTCTACGCAGACAATGGTGCTGATATAAATTCCAGGGATACAAACGGAACAACTCCGCTTATTCTTGCTCTCAAGGACAAAGATCCTGACGATAAAATCCTGCGTTCCATCGTAAATAGAAACAACATAATGTGTGTAGATTCAGAAGGAAACACACCTTTAATTATTGCGATTCAGAACAATGCAACCCTCAGTAAAATTCAATATCTCATAAGCCTTACTGATGACGTAAACACACGCAATGCAGACGGAAACACAGCCCTTTACCTTACAGTTCTTAAAAACCGCAAAAAAGTAGGAGAACTCCTGCTTGCAAAAAATGCTGACATATTTGCCACAAATAACAGGAGCAAATCACCTTTAAGCCTTGCCTTATATGATGAAAGTGGAACGGTAATTGAATGGCTTATCACGTCTAAGACTATCGTTGCTACGGACGGAAGCGGAAACACTGCACTTCACTTTGCAGCAGAATGGGGACTTAAGAACGCTGTATCTGCGCTTATTTCAAAAGGTGCAAAAACAGAAGCAAAGAATGCAAACGGAGAGACACCTCTTTTCAGTGCGGCAAAAAATGATGAACCGGAAGTAATTCAAGTTCTTGTAAACAACGGATGTAAGGTAAATGCACGGGACAATCTTGGAAGCACACCTCTACATATGGCAGTACGCTGGGGAAATCCTAAATCAGTTGCCCGCCTTGTAAATCTTGGAGCGGAAATTGACGCACAGAACATCTCCGGTCACACACCGCTTGCAGAAGCTGCATTGGTAGGAAAATACGACATTGCAAACCTCCTGCTTCTTAAGGGCGCAAATCCTAATGCAAGCAATACGGCTGGAAAAACAATCCTTATGGATGCTGTACGTACAAAAAATGTAAACGTAATAAAAATTCTTCTTGCAAATAATGCAAATCCTCAGATTCAAGATCTCAGCGGAAGAACATGCTATCACGAAGCAGCTCTTACAGCTGACCCTGAAATAATTTCCATCATTCGAAGCGCAGGAGGAAATCCTTTATCACGGGACAAAAATGGAATAACACCGTTCGGTCTTGTTCTTAACAAAGATGAAGTTATAATACGCGAAGTTCTTGGCAATGATACGACAATTGCAGACAGCGATGGAAATACTCCGATCCACATTATTGTTAAAAGCAACAAGTCTCTTAACCTGCTTCAAACACTTATTGCCGCCGGCTATCCGTTTGACACCCGCAATGCAGACGGGCACACACCGCTCTTTATTGCAGTAGAAAAAGACAGGAAAGAAACTGCCCGCATTCTTCTAGAAAATAATGCAAATCCGTTTATTGCGGCCGACAGCAAGGGAAACAATGCAGTAACACTTGCATTGCAGAAAAACAACAGGGAAACCTTGAGTAATATAGTGAAATATTCTGGAAATTCAACTGATATCCAGGGAAATACAATTCTCCATTATGCAGCAAGAATTTCGAATGTAGAGACTATAAAGCTTCTACTTTCTTATGGTCTTGATGTAAATATTAGGAATATTTATGGAGAAACACCATATACAACGGCAGTACGCTGGCACAGAACAGAAGCCGCTCAGCTTTTAAAAGCTGAGAGCGACACAGAAAAAGAATAAAGTCTTTAATATCAGTTATTAAAACAAAATAAAAAACTAAAGCCGGTCAAGCATTTTAACAAAAGCGCTGTCCGGCTTTTGTATTTCTTTAGAGCCGCGCGTTATTTTACAGAGAGACATATTATATTTGCGGGCAATCTCGCGTTGGGTCGTACCAGCCTTAAGCTCCTTTACTATCTGCCAGCGCTCAGCAATATCAGTGCGCTCACCCTGAGTAAACAAACAGCCAAAAAATTCCTTCAGAAATTCTTTGTCGGAACAATTCGAAATAAGAGTTATAAGTTCGTCATAACTTTCCAGAAGAACCGGATTATCGTTTATATGTTTATTCATTATTGCAAAAAATCGGGCTGTCTATATAGAAATTAACTATTTAGACAGCCCCTTTTATTTAGTCAAAGAAACCGCGGGCCTTAAGAAGCTCTGCGTTAAGGATACCACCAAGGGCAGCACCACGTTTTGTATTATGACTGAGCGATACAAACTTAATATCGAATACATTACATGGACGAAGACGGCCTATTACGCATGCCATTCCCTTTTCTGTTTCACGGTCACGGCGTGGCTGAGGACGGTTTTCTTCGTGGCGTACAACGATCGGATGTTCCGGGGCACTAGGAAGCTTAAGTTCCTGCGGAACTGATGTATAAGAAGTCCAGATTTTTTCAATTTCTTCAAGACTTGGCTTTTTATCTTCAGGAAGATCGAATTCAAGAGAAACACATGCTGTATGACCGTCGATTACAGGAACACGTGTACATGTTGAAGAAACAACCGGACCTGCTGCGTTTTCAATCTTTCCGTCTACAACTTTTCCAAGAATCTTAAGACATTCTTTTTCTGTCTTTTCTTCTTCTCCGCCGATGTATGGAACAATATTATCGATCATATCGAATGAAGGAACACCTGGATATCCAGCACCACTTGTTGCCTGAAGCGTTGTTACGATCATTCTCTTGATTGGGTATCCGGCCTGAATAAGAGCATGGATCGGCATCATGTATGTCTGAAGAGAACAATTAGGCTTTACAGCAATAAATCCCTTATCCCAACCGTGATGCTTTTTCTGTTCTGCAATTACATCAAGATGAGCATAGTTGATTTCTGGAACCAGCATAGGAACATCTTCTGTCCAGCGGTTTGCACTTGCATTTGAAACAACAGGAATTCCTTCCGCTGCATAAGCAGCTTCAAGAGCCTTAATTTCATCCTTACCCATTTCAAGAGCACTGAAAACGAACTGGCACTTTCCAAGAGCCTTCTTTTCATCATTTGCGTCTTCAACGATAAGATCCTTTACTCCTGCAGGAATTTCTGCACCGATAAGCCAACGGTTCTTTACGGCTTCTGAATAAGGTTTACCTGCTGAACGCGGACTGGCAGCAACATAAGTTACTTCAAACCATGGATGATCTTCCAGCAATTTAATATATCGCTGACCAACCATTCCTGTTGCGCCCAAAACACCAACTTTAATTTTTGCTGACATATATTTTCCTCTTTATATAAACAAATTTATTGGAGGAATATCCGAAACATCAAGTTTCCAAATATTCCCTAATCCCCCAGAATCCTTAAAGACCGCACTCTTTAAGGGCTCCTTCAATTATTTTCTTTGCGCTGTCCGTTACTTCTACCAACGGAAGGCGAACACAGGCTTTCATATCGCCCTTTAAGCTCAAAGCATATTTTATAGAAGTAGGATTTCCGTCTACAAAAGCAGCCTTAAAGAATGGAAGCAGTCTGTAATGGATTTCACGAGCCTTCTTAATATCGCCGTCCAATGCCGCATGAGTCATTTCTGTGATAAGCGAAGGAGTAAGGTTTGAAACAACGCTGAATACACCGTCACCACCGGCCGCAATCAATGGAAGAGTAAGACCGTCATCACCAGAAATTACTGCAAAATCCGGGTGAGCCTTTTTTACAATAGAAATAACATCCATCATCTGATTAATGTTTCCACTTGCTTCCTTTACGGCAACGATGTTAGGGAGATCCGCAATACGAGTCAATGTCGGTACATCGATATTCTTTCCAGTGCGTCCCTGGATATTGTATACAACAATAGGAATTCCGACCTTTGAACATTCTTTAAAGTGGCGGAAAATACCTTCGTTACTAGGCTTGTTGTAATAGGGTGTTACAACAAGAGCTGCATCTGCACCAGCTTTTTTTGCCCGTTCGCAATAACGCACTGCATCGCGGGTACAGTTAGAACCTGCACCAAGAATAATATTAATTTTTTTACCAGTTGCCTTTTCAAAAGCCCTAACTTCTTCAAAAGCAATCTTAATCAATTCATCTTCTTCGTCTTCTGTCAAAGTTGGAGTTTCTGCTGTGGTTCCCAAAGGAAGAATACCGTCTATTCCACCTTCACACTGGCGTTTGACTAATGCGCGGAATCCTTCATAATCGATAGACTCATCTTCGTGCATAGGTGTAACCAACGCTGTCATTGCACCGCCAAATTTTGCCATTTTTACCTCCAAGCAGGACACAGATTATATTCTGTTTCCAATATTTTACACTTTGAAGTATGTCATTTTTATGGTAAAAATTCAATTATCCGTGTAGTATGAGTCATGCAAAATTTTATTTTATTGTTTTTTTCTGCAGTAGCCGGGCTTTTTCCTATAGAACTTGATTTAAAAACTTTCTATTCTGCTGAAAAGGAAATTCCAGTTGAAAGGATATTTTCTCAAAATTTCAAAGAAAATGATTATGTAAACTCTTTTTCCAAGAACGGCTACCTTTGGATAGAATCCGATATTCCGGCAGGCATAAAAAACAAAGATCTTGAAATAATTTCGCTTAGCGACGAAGCAATAAATTCCGCAGTTCTGTTTGTTCAGGATGAAAACAAGAACTGGCAATGGATCGGAAAAACAGGCCACAGCTTGATGCTCAGGGACAAAGCGATTCCTGCAATTTCCCAGGCATTTGAACTGAACGGTGCTAAATACCGCACTGAAAACAATAAGACTCTAAAAATCCGTATAAGAGTTGAATCCACAAGGGAATCTCTGCTACGAGTTTATACAATGAGCTACAAAACTTATGTACTTATGAATTCTATGAAAAATCTTTTATGCGCACTGCTTATCGGAGTCTGCCTTTCCACAATATTTTTCATTGTATTCATCTGCCGAACGTTCAATGATTACAATTCATTATGCCTTGCATTTGCATGTGCTCTTATTCTGATTCTTACTGGATTCAGATCAGGAATATTCAACACATATATTACACCGGGAATCGTAAAACCTGAAAATCTACATCGCCTGATAAATATTCTTCTGTGCGGAATTGCAGTATTGCTTCAACTTGAAATGCAGATTTCTTCAGAACCAATTATAAAAAATTGCCCTAAAAATATTAAAAAAATCTACAGTTTCTTTCCATACTTTTATATTTCCGTTGGAACAGCCGGACTTCTGAATCTTATTCTTCCGCTGACCTATTCATATACAAAATACCTTCAGATTCTATCACTTTCATCATGTTTTATTATGCTGATAGTACAATCACTTATTACGTTAAAGTATAATCCGTCCTACAGCCACGCAGTCATAATCTGCTACAATATTAGCATAGGCTCATTGTGGCTAAGACAAATATTTTCTGTCATGCGATTTATAGAAGGAACTTCCGATATATTCCATCTGTTTGACAATACGATAATCGGATCTTACGCGCTTCCGTTCTTCCTCATCGATAGTGCCGTCTTTATAAAAATCAGCAAAAGAATGCGGGAAACGCTCGCTTTCCTTCAGATTAAAACGGCAGAAGCAAAAGAACAAACGCTTACGGAAAAGAAAAGAAGCTACGTTTACAACAGTCTTGCCACAATGTTCTTAAATCCCCTTCAGGTATTTTCAGAATCCTACGAGCAGACAAAACATTCTCTTAGTCCGGCAGTTGCAACCTCGATGCAGAAAATCATACAGAATACATCAAAATTCGTTTATTCAATTTCCGCACTTTCATCTTATGAGTATGATTCAAAAGAACTTGAATATGACAGGGAACCTATAGACTTAAGTCAATTCGTAACAGACAGTATTTCGGTAGAACTTTCCACACTGCGTCTAAACGGTTGTTATCCGTCCATCCAGGAAAAATATATAGACGGAACATTTGTAGTTGCTAACAAAGCCGTACTTTCAATCGTTCTACGCTTTATAATTCAAACCGTAATCAATAAATCAGAACCAAAATCTACGGTCTATATAACTTCCGAATACGAAAATCTTACATTTATTTTTTCAGCTCAGTTCAAATGTGAAAATATGTCCGTAGACCTTTCAAACCTTCTCTTAAACCTTGAATCCGAGGATGAAGATGAATCTATAAGCAGCATTGTAGGACAATGGGGAATTCAGCTTCATATAGCAAAACAAATGAGCAATCTTATGTGCGGAAACATATCCTTGCTTCCTACAAGCGAAGGTGTTTCTATCCAGCTGCGCCTTGCACTTAAACCTTTTACACCGGAAGATGAATTTTTGCCTCTATACGACATCAACGAAGACGAAGAATACACTTACGAAACCGAAGAAAAAAACATCATCCCGAAATATGATCAGAAAATATTCATAGTTGAAGAAGAAGAAAACATAAGAAAGATACTTAACGAAAAATTCAAGAGCCTTTGTTATGTACGCATTTTTTCAACGAATATGGAACTGTCAAAATATGCAGAACAGGAACACCCGAGCCTTATTTTGTACTCACTGACCTCGCCGGGAGTACACCTTACGGAACTTTTTACAGAACATCCATTCCTGTGTTCTATTCCGTTCATTGTAATGGCAAAATATATTTCCAGAAAAACCACCGAGCAGCTGTATAAAAACGGAGTAATAGACATAATTCAAAAACCGTTTCTGATGGACATTCTCCTACTAAAAATAGAATCGATCCTGCAAAACCGACAGAAATATCTTGAATCAATAATTAATTCAATAACGATCAACCTTCGGGAATCAATTTCTGACCTGAGCAAGATGAATAAAATGCAGATAATTTCTGACAAGGAAGAAAATTTATCTTCATTCGGTCCTGAAAGATTCCATGAAATTAAAAAACAATCTTGGGAAGAAGCATATGCAAAAGATAAACACCCGGATTCAAAAACAAACAGGCATAACGTATCAGAAGCAGCCGCAATGTTTACTTCGGCAAAGCTTACAAAAAAGGAAAGCGACATAGCCCATCTGATCATTGAAGGAAAATCCGATAAGGAAATTGCAGCTATCATGGGAATTGCAGCAGGGACAGTTGCCGTTCACAATAAGAAAATCTACAAGAAACTTGGAATACACAGCCGTTCAGAACTTGCAGAAAAACTGAATAAATGAAAGCAAATTTCTTCCAGCTACACGAAACAGGAATGCATTTTATGGCAGCCGGAATAATTTTACCTAACCACAGAGTTATATACGTTTTACAAGTGCCGTACTTTTATGATATGCTGACGGCTGACACAGGAGGATATAAATGGCAGGAAACACATACGGTTCAATTTTTAGGATTACTACGTTCGGAGAAAGCCATGGGAACGGACTAGGCGTAATAATCGACGGATGCCCTGCCGGAATAAAGATAGACCCTTCTAAAATTCAGGCAGCACTAGATAAAAGACGTCCAGGAGCTGCAATAAACGGAATAAAAACCGCTGCCGTAACTCAAAGATCCGAGCCCGATCAGGCAGAGATCTTAAGTGGAGTGTTTGAAGGAATTTCAGAGGGAACCCCTATAAGCCTTTTAATCCGCAATACTTCACAGCATTCAAAAGATTACGGAAATCTTGTAAATACTTTCCGTCCAGGACATGCAGATTACACTTATGATTCAAAATACGGATTCAGAGATTACCGTGGCGGAGGGAGAGCAAGCGGACGAGAAACAGCGGCAAGAGTAGCAGCGGGTTCAGTAGCAGCAATGATTCTTGAACAGTCCGGAATAAAAGCAACCGCCTATACTCTGAAGGCAGCAGGTATTCCTTGTAAAAAAATCGACCTTTCAAATATCGAACAGAATTCCATGCGGGCACCTGACAATGATGCCGCAAAACTAATGGAAGAGAAAATTGAAGAATACAGACAGAACGGAGAAAGCACAGGCGGCATTATAGAATGCATCGTTACAGGAGTTCCCGCAGGTCTTGGAGAACCTGTTTTTGACAAGTTGGACGCTGAAATTGCAAAAGCAATACTTTCTATAGGTGCCGTAAAGGGAATTGAATTCGGAGCGGGATTTGCAGCTGCGGACTCAACAGGAAGTACAAACAATGACTGTATGCGCGTAAAAAACGGAAAACCTGTATTTGAAACAAATAATGCAGGCGGTATTCTTGGGGGAATATCTAACGGGAACGACATAGAATTCCGGCTTGCTGTCAAACCGGTTCCAAGCATTTTTAAATCTCAGCAGACAATATGCAGGAACGAAGATGTATACGCAGAAACAGACTTGGAAATAAAAGGCAGACATGACATATGCCTTTGTCCAAGAATCGTTCCTGTTGTAGAAGCAATGACAAACATCGTTCTTGCTGACATGCTTCTTAGAAACAAAGCCACAAGATTGTAATATGAAACATTTAAAATTTCCTGACATTAAAAAGACAGCCATAATTTCAGCATCTTTTATTGCAGCGGCATACATTGTAACGGTCGGCACAAGAGCTTACACTCTGCGACGCCCAGGACTTATTTCCGAACCAACATCTGAACAGCAGACACAGTTGAAAGAAATTCTGGACGCCAGATATGAGCGGCGCAATAAGATTCTTCTGCCACTGCCCTACAACACTATTCCTGCACAGCTTGATGTAGGTGCAAGAGCTGCTATTGCCATAGATGCATCAAATGGCAATATACTTTATGAAAAGAATGCCGATGAAATCATTCCGCCTGCAAGCATGACAAAACTTTTTGTGCTTTATGTAGTATTTCAGGAAATAGCGACAGGACGTATAAACCTGAATGACATTGTTCCCTTGCCGCCGGAAACATGGGCCTGCAATATGCCGCCGCACTCATCCCTTATGTTTCTGGGAAAAAATCAAATTGTAACACTTGAAGAGCTTATGCTTGGCTCTGCAATCTGTTCTGGAAATGATGCAGCCCGAGCAATTGCAAACTATGTATGCGGCGGAATGCAGGATTTTATTCAGCGTATGAATCAGGAAACAGAGAAACTTGGCTTAAAACACACTCATTTTGAAGAAGCTTCTGGTTACAGTGAAAAGAATGTTACGACACCAAGAGAAATGGCGGCTTTCGCCAAAATATATCTGGAACGCTATCCAGAAAGCCTGTACAGATTCCATTCAAAACTTTCCATGACATATCCTCAAGAACACAATCTTCCTTGGGAAGACAAGAATCTTCCTAAGCAGCAGGATTTTTCAAACGGGCTTCCGGAACGGATAACAATGCCCGTTTACCAGAAGAACACAAATCCACTGCTTGGCATATATGAAGGCTGCGACGGTCTTAAAACGGGTTATATTGATGAAAGCGGTTACAACCTTGCACTCACAGTAAAAAAAGACGGACTACGCATAATAAGCATCACCATGGGTGGGAAAGGTTCAAATACAGCCGAGGGACAGGCAGGAAGAATTCATGATGGCTCTGCAATAATGGACTGGGCTTTCAGCACATTCAGAGATTACGAAAATCCTCTGCTTTTAAGAGACTACAGCATTCCGCTCATATTTGCATCAGAACAGAGAGCAATACTTGTACCGGCATACAAACCTAAAGCACTTACAGTTCCTATAACAGCAGCAAAGAATAAAGAAAATCCGCTTGACGACGTAAGCATAAACCTTGTTCTGCCTGCGAAAATAAAAGGACCTGTAACAGCTGGTACTGAATACGGCGCAATCGAATATCGTCTGAACGGACATCTGCTTGAATCAATTCCGCTTGTGAGCGAACGCACAATAAAAAAGGCATGTCTATGGCTGAGAGCCGCAGACATACCTGCACAGCTTATTTTAAAACTCTAGCGAAAGCTTACAATAAAAAAGCGTGGATTAAAAAGAAACGCAAAAAAGTTTTCCCAAAGAGACTTTGTTTCAGATCAATTACTGTTCCATTATATATCGTAGCGGAACAATATCATATCCGGCATCAAGAATTGCGCTTAGCAGAAGATCAAGACTGTCATACATATAATTCTCTCTAGTTCCCGAAGAAAGCCCGACCGTAATCGGAATAACTCCTCCTCCGTTAGATTTTAAATATTTCATAAAGGTTTCTATTATCACAGAAGGGGCAACATACCTTCCTCTTCCGCATATTGCATCTTCCATGGAAACATTATCACGGACATTAAGGAACGGCATTATGTAAGTATAGCCTGCATTGTTTCCAGCTGAAATAATTTTCTCTCCGCCTTCATACTTTGGGTCATGCCACATAAGAGACAATTCCTTTGAAGTACAGTCAAAATATTCATCTTCTGTTCTGGCAAGCCCGCGGCGCACAAAACTTTCATCAAGGACAAATCCTGCCTGTGTAAGAGCAGCCGTAGTAAAGAACATAGATGCAACCTCGTTCTTTGAAACAGATATCTGCCTTGTTTCATTAGGATAGCGGCGTATGAACTCTCCATTTATAAAAAATGTTCCAGTTACATTGTACAAGCCCATTTCATAGAGAATGCGAGTAAGTCCGTCCGCATTGTCAAATGCATCAAACATAAATGAAACCTTTTTTCTGTCCTCTGTCTTTTTTGTACTTTCTGCGTAAACTGGATTTGTAACAGGCTTCCCAGTTAATGTTCTGATATACAGCGCATTTTCAAAATTCTTGTTTGGAGTTTCCCCACAAAAAAGTCTGTAACGCCCGTTTCTGGTAAGATTTGTATGACGGTCCTGAACACCCATCGACTTCCATGTTCTTGCAGAAGGATCATAAGCATAAGCCTGTCCGTTCAGATTTTCTGCAATAATTCTTCCCGATGCTCCGTCCCAATATCCATTGGTTGCCGATGACGCCATAACAGCATCAGAAGTCGTATCAAATATATTCCAGCAGCGTATTGAACGCATGCCGCCTATATAAAGCGTATTTGCCCCAGCCCATGCAATTGAGACAACATTTTCACCGGTAAGATCCGATATTTTTTTCCATGTGGTAGTGTCATAAACATGAACTGTAGACCCGGAACTGAACGCACACTTGGTTTTATCAACAGAAAGGAGTGGAAGTCCGGAATCCTCAACTTCAATAATTTTAGTGAGTTTCTGATCAAGCCGGTACACAGAAGAAACTACCTTATCACTATTATAGGGTAAACTTCTTGTCCATATGTAAGGCGTCTGATTTGAAGTCCACATAATCTCCGCTTCCAGCAAAGACGATTTCAGATCAAAAAAAGGTCCGGAATAGATTACGTCAAAGTAGTCGTAATTCTTGCTGTTAATTCCGTAATAAGTAAAAGTCTTTCCGTTCTGTATGAAAACAAATGCAGAAACTTCATCATTGACGCTGAACGTATCCCGGCTTGAAACAAATACGCCCGGAAGACGACCAATTGCAGTACCTTTTCCGATAATATTAGAATAAAGTCCGAGCGTATAAAGTTCCTTTGCATTTATACGGTAAACCAGATCCCTGTCGATATAAATAAGATATTTTCCGTCTGCCCAATTTACAGCGTTGATCGTCCCGGCTCCAATCTGGCGGTATTCTTCGCTTACTTCAACGCCTTTTACCATTGCTTCAGGGTTGCAGAAATATATATTACCGCCCTTTGCATAAACAAAAACAGAACTGTCGCTCAGCCATTTTACGGGAACAGTTTCATAGCTGAAGCCGGATTTTTCATCCAGAACCATTTTTTTGTTACGTTCCACGCTTTCCAAAATCAAGCGTCCCGAAGCATAGCCCGTTTTTTCACAATAACAAAGCCACTTTCCGTCAGGACTTACGCTCATAGGAGCGAGGCGCATTGAATTCAAAGGAATTGAAGGACTATAATTCCGCCAATTGAAAGCACCGGTTTTAGTGCTAAGCCATGCAATTCCATAACGATTTCTTATCTGAAGGATTGCACCTCCAGAAAGCATTTCCATCTTCTCAGGGAAACAGGTGACCATTTCAGGCTCGGAACCAAGCACGCCGTTTGAAATCTTTGCACTAAATAGAGAGCCGTAAGAAACCGTACCAGGAATCGAATGAGACACAGTATAAACAATCTCATCCTTGTCGTTTATTTCCGCCACACCGAATTTTATTCCTGAAAATGCCGGTGAAAAAACAGAACACGCTAAAATCGCGTAAAAAAACAGTGATTTTAATTTCATTTATGCATCTCCGCACTAAGAACAAGAACATTAAGTTCATGTTCCAGCTCTTCAAGCCGTTCCTTTACGGCATTCAGCTGTTTATTCCTTTGTTCATGACGATTTTTGGAATAACGTTCATATATTATATCAAAATATTCCCGCTCATTAATAACACGCTGTTCCCCACACCATGGACAATAAACAAATTCCTTATCTATATTTCTACCGCATCCAGTACAAACCCTAGTCATTTTTTCTCCTAATAAATGTTACGCGCCAGAAACCGTGCAGAAAGCACAAAATATCCTCTTCGCATTTTTGCAAACCCAATCAGATAAAAACTGACACCATTCAGCAGGGGTTATCTTTTTGCAAAAATTTATTTTATAAGCGTCATCGGATCAACAAGTTTACCGTTCTTGTATACCGTAAAATGCAGATGAGGTCCTGTTGAATAACCTGTAGAACCTACCAGACCAATTCTTGTTCCCTGACTGACATGCTGCCCTTTTTTTGCAACAATCTGAGACATATGACCGTACAAAGACTGATAACCATTGGAATGCCTGATAATAACATAATTTCCAAACACCGGACTTACACCTGTAAACGCAACAGTTCCGCTGGCAGTTGCCGTTATAGGAGTTCCTGTAGGACAAGCCATATCAACTCCAGTATGATAAGATTTTGTTCCTGTAAAAGGATCCAACCGCGGTCCAAAACGGCTTGAAATTCGAAATTTTGCAGAAATAGGACAGCGGAACATTTCACCCATTGCCTGAAGGAGCTTTGAAGAATCCATTTTTGCGCCCGGTATGAAAAGTCTTTGACCGGCAGTAAGTTCTGCACTTTCCAACTCATTGACATCCAAAAGATCTTCCATAGAAACGTTGAATTTTGTAGAAAGTCCTGCAAGAGAATTACCACGTTGAACCGTATAAAACAGCCCGTCTAATGAAGGTACCTTGAGTTTCTGGCCAGCTGCAATAGTACGCACATTATCAATATCATTTATGGAAATCAAGGTTGATATGTTCTTAAGTCCGAATTTCTTTGCAATTCCGCTTATTGTATCCCCGGATTTTACAGTATAAAAACTGAATGTTACTGGCTGTCGGAACAGTTTTTCAAGTTCAGACGCAGGAAGTTGTTTTTCGCCTAAAAGGTTTCCTTCAGAATCATATTCCTGCGATTCTTCCAAAGCAAAAGAATTCATTGCCTTATTCAAAAGTTCCATTTCCGCAGAATAAGAACCTTGCAAAACGATTTTACCAGGCAGACACAGGAAATAGGAATGAGCCATAAACAGAGAAACCGCAAGAAAAACCGCTGACAGCAAAACTCCTGTGAAAATAAGAATTTCTTTCCATTTTAGACAAGTAAAATCGGCGGCTTTTCCAAAAAAGCAAAGAAAATCCGTAATATTGATTTTTTTCCCCGCAGACCGGCAGCCGGTCTTTTCATGAACGACAGTTTTTTCTTTCCTAACCGGATTAATTCCGCTGAAATCGTATGCAGAACCATTTTCAAAAAAAACAGCCCTGAATTTTTCAGTAGCAGAATGGGCATAATCAAGAATCTTTTCAAAAATCCGGTTTCCGGCGGATTCGTTAAATCCTACATAACTAACTATTTCCATATATAGTCTATCGACAGAAAAACATTCACATATTAGAATATATTTCAGCAGGACTTTTTATACTTTATGCAAAAAAAAGAAATTATCTGGATTTACATTTTATCAGGAATTCTCTTCGGTCTGGTGATAAAAATGTTTGTTTTTGACATCCTGCACGTTTCCGGGAATTCTATGTCGCCGTCTTTTAATGACGGAGATTCCGTTGCTGTATTCAGGCTTGCATACGGAATCCCAAAACCTCTGTCAGGGACTTTTTTTATCCAGTGGTCGGAACCAAAGCTCAATGATGTAGTTATTTTTTTACATGACAATAAAATAGTTGTAAAAAGATGCGCTGCTGTAAGCGGTGACATGCTAGATTTTTCATCAGATTCAGAGTATATTCTAAATGTGAACCGTAAAAGAATTTCCATGACCAGGACACAGTTTGAACGGTTGAATGAATTTTCCGAAGTTCCGGACGGATATATTCTTGCTCTTGGAGACAACCTTCCAGAATCAATTGACTCAAGGGATTACGGCTTTGTCTCTGTAAAAAACATAGTAGGAAAGATAATCACAAAATGAACGGATTTTTAAAGAAACCTGCATTAATCACAATTCTTATCTTTACCGCCACTTTCTTTCTGTATGTTTTTTCAAAATATTCAACGCTGGCATTCACTCCTATAAATAAAATCAATTCTGGCATAAAACAAACAGAACGAGGCTCTATTGTAGACAGAAACGGAAAGCCTCTTGCCGTACAAACAAATTTTTATCACATAGGCGTAACCCCGCACAGAATAAGAAATCTCGAAAAATTCGCTAATGATGTTTCTGAAGCTCTCGGCATGAAACCGGAAGAAATCAAGAGCATAATAACGCAGGCAGACAAAGCCAGTTTTGTTTACCTTAAGAAAAAAGTTGACCAAGCTTCTTACGCTGAACTAAAGAAAATAGCCGACGAAAAGAACTATATGTTTGTCACTTTTGACAAAATTCCGGGACGGGTCTATCCAGAAAACAGTCTTGCAAGTCAGGTAATCGGCTACATGGGAGAAGAAGGAAAAGGTCTTGCCGGAATAGAATATTCTATGCAGAACCAGCTTCAGCCGGATCAGTCTGCATCCCCTTTAAAAACTACGCGCGGAAAAGACGTGTACCTTACTTTAGACGCGAACCTTCAATACAAACTTGAAGAAATTGCAAGAGATACCATGAAAACGACACAAGCGGAAAGCATGATGCTCCTTGTAAGTGACGTGAAATCCGGAGAACTGCTTTCGTACATAAGTCTTCCTTCTGTAAATCTTAATGAATACAGCAGCGCACAGATTTCAGAAACAATAGACAGGCCTGCCATGACCGCGTACGAACCAGGTTCGGTATTCAAGATTTTTACAGTCGCTTCAATGTATGATGCCGGACTTATACATGCCGGCGACAGTTTTTTATGCGATGGAGTTTATGAACATCGTATAAGGGGCGGTGAAACAATCCGTATCAAATGTCTGGAACGCCATGGCTGGCTTACTCCTAGAGAAGCTCTTAAATACTCCTGCAATGACGTTCTTGCACAGATAGCAAGCCGCACAACCGATGAAAACTTTATGGAAATGGTCCGCAGACTTGGATTCGGACAGCGAACCGGCATTGAGCTTCCAAGCGAAACCGCCGGACTTGTAAAGGATACAAACAGCCGTTCCTGGTCAGCCCGCTCAAAACCGACCATTGCAATGGGGCAGGAAATAAGCGTTTCCGCTCTACAAATGATACAGGCGGCAAGCGCCTTAGCCAATGGGGGAATTCCTGTAAAGCCGGCAATAGTAAAACGTATTACGAATAAAAACGGAACAATAGAATATGAACACTCTCCTGAATATAAAGAGCGCATATTTAAAGAAAGCACAGCCGAATACCTTCTAAGCTGCATGGAAACAACCGCGACATCTGGAACCGGAGCAAGAGCCAGACTTCACGACATTTCAATTGGTGTAAAAACTGGTACAGCCCAAATGGCAGACAAAACCAACGGTGGTTATTCAACAACAGATTTTCTTTCAAACTGTATCTCAATCTTTCCTATAGAAGATCCGCAGATAATTCTTTACATTGTCGTTATAAAGGCAAAAGGGGAAACATATGCGGGCCGAATCGTTGCTCCTGTAATCGCTAAGGCAGCAGATGTAATTATCGATCATCTTGGAATGAGCCGTGGCGATGCAGCTTCCCTTGAACATAACGGAAAAATTGTAATTTCTTCGTCAAAACCTGTAAAACTTGATTCAAAAGTACCGGATTTTACCGGATGCTCAATGCGTGAACTGCTTCCTCTTTTCAACCGCTCAGACATCAAAATCAAAATTAACGGCTCTGGATGGGTAAAAAACCAATCACCGGAACCGGGAACTCCAATTACGGAGAATATGCTAATTGAACTCAATTTGGAATAAGAATATCTTGCTTTTCAAAGAACGTTTTCCTCAACTTGCGCAGCTTTTAGGCGCCCATATTGAGCTTTTCAATAAATATGCCGGAACACCGGATGAACAGAATCTTTATCCGTTTTGGAAAATCACACAAACAAAAGCCGGCATTCCTACAGCCGAAGAATCAGGGCTACGCCTTCATTCTGCATACAATCCGATAAAAGAAAGCCAGTCTGTTCTGTCTTCCGCAGAAAAAGAACTTTCTGAATGCGAGGCAATAGTATTTTTAGGAGCTGGATTAGGTTATACTCCAGCAGAAGCCGCAACCACTCACCCAGAAAAAACTATTATTTGGATCGAACCTGATGCCGAACATTTCTTTTCAGCAATGCTCTTATTCAGCCTTGAACCGTTCCTTAAATGCCAGAATCCGGTACTCGCAATCTCCTGTACACCAGAACAAACTTTAATGCTTATCAACCAGCACAGCATCCTGAAGAGCTTTTTTTTCAGTGTAAAAGCGCATACAGTACACAATCAGATATATTTTGACACAATAAGAGCTCTAATTGAACGGAATAAAAATAAAGAAAAAATAAACAACGCAACCCTTGCAAAATTTGAAAAACTATGGACTTCAAACTGTAAAAAAAATTCCTATCTTCTAGGAAAACTAAACGGAATAAAAGAATACCGCAACAAATTCCAGGGTGAAAAATTTCTTATGCTTGCCGCGGGTCCGTCTTTACAGGAAATACTACCGCATTTGAAAAAACTAAAAGGAAAAATAAAAATAGTTGCCGTAGATACTGCCCTAAAAGCCTGTCTGCGGGCTGGTACAGAGCCGGACTTTATTATCCTAACTGATCCGCAGTATTGGGCTTACAGACATCTGGCAGGACTTAAAAGTCCTTCAAGTATTCTTATTAGTGAAATCGCGGCTTATCCGGCAGTATTCCGCTTTGAATGTAAAAAAATACTTCTCTGCAACTCTCAGGTTCCAATGGCACACGAATACCAAAAAGAAGACCTGGGAGATCTTGGGGCCGGAGGCTCCGTTGCAAGCTCAGCATGGAATTTCTGCGCATACTGCGGTGCCGCCGAAATTTATGTGAGCGGCTTGGATTTATCATTTCCAAACAGACAGACTCACATAAAAGGGAGTACATTTGAAGAAAACGTTCATACATCCTCAAATAAAATTTCAACTTCAGAAACAGCTTCTCTCCCCATGTTGTTCAGCGGCAATACCTGCATAGCAGAAGATTACAACTCTCATTCCGTACTTACAGACCAGCGGATGAAAATGTTTGCATGGTGGTTCGAAAGTCGCCTTGCAGAAATCCCTCAGATAAACACATTTACGCTTGCCCCTCAGGGTCTTGCAATTCCAGGAATAAAGCCAGTTTCATTGCAAAATTTTCTTTCAAAATTTTAATTTTTTTTCAAAATTGCTAAAGTCCGCCTGCTGCTAACCGATATTTAAAATGTAGCAACAATACAGACGGAATAACGACATCCAGACGCCTGTAATAATTGTGAACTCCTAAAAAAAGTTGAAAAATGTGTGAGATTTTTCAACTTTTTTTTCTTTAACACCGATATTCTGAATAGAGAGAGAAACAATGTTATTAAATTACGATAATCGAACTTGTACAGGATCAGTTATCTTTAAATTAATGGCATAAGGGAGATTGGGTATGGGCACAGTAAGATTTGAAACACTACAGCCAAATTCATCATTTAAAAGCAACCTAATGCTTGATAAATCTTTTATGCTTCTTCCTGCCTCTGTTCCCGTAACAGATGATCTATTAAAATTGCTTTCTGACTGGAATTTTACAGAAGGATATAATGATGAAGACAGCACCAATAACTCGTCAGTTCCCGAAAAACCTGTTTTTACTGATACAGTTTCAGACGACTCTCCTGAAAAAAATAATTCCTTAAAGCAAGCCCTGCAGAACGACAAGGCCACAAAGTACACAAGTACAGAACGTTCTAGAATGAATTCTGTACAGACTGTATACAATGAATATCTCAACTACATAAACTCTGTATACACGTATTATGCAACACACAGAAAGATCAATATAAACGAACTTTCTGATACAGTAAAAGATCTTTGCGTATACATACGCGAAAACAAACGGTACATCCTGAGAGTAACTCCAACGGCAGAATCAAGAAGCAGAAATTTTTTAGTAATACACTCAATGCGCTCAACAGTACTTGCAATAACAATAGGACTTGAACTCCATCTTCCATTTTCAAAATTAATTGAACTTGGAATGACCTGCATTCTTCACGAAATAGGAATGTTACGAATTCCTCCGCAGCTATACCTTACAGACAGATTTCTTTCTTCCGCAGAAAAAGCCCAGATCGCATCTCACACAGTCTACGGGTTCAATATCCTTAAAGAGCTCAAATTTCCATTGAGTGTCCAATTAGGAGTTCTTGAACATCATGAAAAAGAAAACGGGTTTGGGTACCCGCGTCATCTCTCAGGTGCAAAGATTTCTCCGTATGCAAAAATAATTTCAGTTGCCTGCTCATTTGAAGCAATTTCTGCACCAAGAGAATACAAGACAGAAAAGAGCACTTTTGAAGCAATGGTCGAAATGCTAAAAAACCCTGACCAGCAATACGATTCTACTGTAATAAAAGCCCTGCTTTACAGTCTTTCTTTATATCCAATCGGAGTATTCGTATACCTTAAGAACGGTAAGGTTGGAATAGTATCAGACGTTACACCTAATAACCCTAAGAATCCTGTAGTACAACTTGCAATAGAAAGAGAGCCCGATGGTTCTATAAAGACAATACAAACGGATGAAGGTGAAAATAAGATAGTAAGAATTCTTACAAAAGATGAACAGGCAGAAGTTCAGAAGAACATGGAACAACTGCACGAAGTCAGAAAACTCACACGCGCTCTTGAAAGTGCAAAAGAAGAGGAACATAAGGACGCCAACGGTTTTTCTTCCGTTGACATGAGTGAATTCTCCTAATTAAAGAACATTCTTATACGTTCAACGTCCTCATGAAATTTTTCGTCAATTACCGGAGGATGCTCATTAAAATACAAAACCTGATCAAGTTCTTCTTGACTCTGAACGCCCCACAGAGGAATCACATTTTCATACTGATGCAGAAAACCGAATGCAAGCGGAATGTTTTCTACAACACCGCCGCATAAAGGCTGCATTGCAATAAACCCTACATCGTTTTCTTCACAAAGTTTTACAAGCTGACGGGTTGCATCCGGGCTCAACATACTGAACGGAAATTGCAGAGCATCATAAAGTCCGCACCTTACAGCTTTTTCAGCCGCATCAAGATCCTGTGTTGCAAACCCGATGCTCTTAATTTTTCCACTTTCCTTTAGCATTAAAAGAGAAGAATATATTCCATCTATTCCTTTTTCTTCAGGAACAAAAGAATCGGATTCATACTGATACAAATCAATATAATCCGTATGCATCGCGCTAAGACTCAATTCGCAGTCACTTAGGATCTCAGCCCCGCTTTGGGCACTTGTTTTTGTGGTAATCATTACAGAAACACGAATATCCCCGATTGAATCTCCCAAAAGTTTTTCGCAGTCAGGAGTACTTCTAGAAGTATCAAAAAAATTTATTCCCTGATTATATGCATTACGCACAAGTACAGCTGCAGCCTCATCATCACCAATTTTTGATAATGACATGGCACCCATCGCCACACGAGAAATCATTAAATTAGATTTACCTAAACGTACATATTCCATTTCATTTTAATTAGGAATTGTGAATTAGGAATTATGAATTTCTAAATCCACAAATTTCCTAATTCTTCATTCCTAATTCCTAATTATTTAATAACTGGTTTGTAATTCTTGATTGCTTTCTGGATAAAGAAAACAAGGTCATCAAGATTTACGCGTTCCTGTTCCATGCTGTCGCGGAAACGAACTGTTACAGTGTTGAAAAGTTCATTTGCAGAACCATCTTCTTTCTTTTCTGTAATTGTATCGTAGTCAACAGTTACACAGAATGGAGTACCAACTTCGTCCTGGCGGCGGTAGCGCTTACCAACAGTACCAGAAACATCGTAATCAGTTACAAAGTCTTCTTTGAGCATGTGCTGGATTTCTTTTGCCTTTTCAGCAAGACCGTCTTTCTTCATCAATGGAAGAACTGCAACTGTGATTGGAGCCAGCTTTGGATGAAGATGCAATACTGTTCGGTAATCTTCTTTTCCGTCTGTTCCAACATTTTCTTCTTCGTATGCTTCACAGAGGAACATCAAGAAGTTGCGGTTAAGACCAGCAGAAGTTTCTACAACGTATGGAACATACTTTTTGTTTCCGTCTTCCTGATCCATGTATGTAAGATCTTTCTTTGAGTATTCAATGTGCTGTGAAAGGTCAAAGTCTGTGCGGCTGTGGATACCTTCGATTTCTTCAAATCCGATTGGGAAGTTATATGTGATATCGTAAGCGTCCTTAGCGTAGTGAGCAAGCTTGTCGTGGTGGTGCCACTTGAGCTGTTTTTCTGGAATACCGTACTTGAGGTAGAATGCCCAGCGTTCTTTTCTCCAGCGTTCAAAAGTTTCGTCTTCTGTTCCTGGTTTACAGAAATATTCCATTTCCATCTGTTCAAATTCACAGGTACGGAAAATAAAGTTCTTAAAGATGATTTCGTTGCGGAAAGATTTACCAACCTGAGCTACACCAAAAGGAACCTTCATGCGGTTAGACTGAACGATATTCTTGAAGTCTGTAAAGATACCCTGACAAGTTTCCGGGCGAAGATAGATAAGGTGGCTTTCGTCAGCGATTGGACCCTGGTATGTTTTGAACATAAGGTTGAATTCGCGGACAGCTGTATATTTTCTTTCTTTGCTTCCACAAGTTGGACAGTTGATGTTTGCGTCGATATAAGCCTTCATTTCTTCGTGGCTCATTGTATCAACTGGTTTGTTTGGAGCTTTATCTGGATTTGAAGCAACAAAGTCTTCAATCAATTTATCTGCACGGTGGCGAGCCTGACATTCGAGACAGTCAATCATTGGATCTGAGAAGTGATCTACGTGACCAGAAGCCTTCCATGTTGTGTGATGCTGGAAAATTGCAGAATCAAGACCAACTACATCGTCATGAAGCTGAGTCATGTAGTGCCACCATTCGTTCTGAATGTTACGTTTGAAATCTACACCAAGCGGACCGTAATCCCAGGCACCTGCCTGTCCACCGTAAATTTCTGAAGCCTGATAAACAAAACCGCGTCTCTTACAAAGACTGATGATTTTGTCCAATGTACACGCATGTGTATC
>JAFOSK010000147.1 GCA_017392945.1 Treponema sp. | reverse complement strand
TTGTAGAGGAAGAAGTTGATCTTTCTAATACGGAAAGAGAAACGGCCGCAGATGTCGACTTCACGATTATTCTTGGCAAGGATTTTGATGGTCGGTATGTACGCGCCTCTAAATAATGATTTTACAGAAATATAGAAACTTAAATTGGAGGAAATATGAAAACAACAGAACAGAAGGCTCTTGAAATTGCACGACTGCTGGAAGATGGTAAGGGAAGGGATGTAAAGGTTCTTGATGTTTCGGAACTTAACAGCTGGACAGATTATTTTATTATTACGACTGTAACAAGTTCTGCTCACTGGCAGGGTTTGTATAAACAGGTAAAGGATTATGTAAAAGAAAATGACATGCAGATTCATCAGACAAACAGAAAATCTCCTGACGGAGATGATTGGAATCTGATTGATATCGGACCTGTTGTTGTACATCTTATGTCTGAAGCTGCACGCGGTTTTTATGATCTTGAAAAGCTGTGGCATGCAGGCAAAGAGCTTGATTTCCACAGCATTTCAGAATAGTTTTTCTACTCATCGTCGTCGAAGAGTGCATCTTCGCCGTCGGTGAGATCATCGTCATCATATTTATAAGGATTAGTGTATCCGTCTTCAGGTTCTACGTCGTCAAATGGTTCGTAGACATCATCATAGTCATCTTCAAAAGCTTCTTCGTAACTTTCCGAATCATCGTCGTAATCGTCTAGCGTATCATCTGAATCATCGTCGTTGAAATCTTCTTCAAATTCATCATCGAATGAAAAAGGTCCGTCATAATCGTCAAAATCTTTATAAAAAGACATATAATGACTCCTGGTAAAATAAAAAATACTCTCGCAAAAGAAATATAGATTAGATTTCTCTTTAATTCAACAGTTTTGTAAGAAAAACATTATATAAAGGTTCTTGAAAAATTATTTTTTAAATACTTGCATAAGTCATAATTTAAAAAATTGACAAGTCGTATAAAATCAGTATAATTAATTTATGCCTAATGAAATACGCGAATATGCCTCGGCTAAAATTAATTTGAATTTATTGGTTTTGCCAAGGCGGGAAGACGGATTTCATGAAATTGAAAGTATTTTTCAGGTTATAAGCGTAAGGGATGAACTTACTGTCATTCCTGCTGACGGATATGATTCTTGTACTATAGAATGTCAGGATATGATTCTGCCGGAAAACAATACGCTTGCGCTTGCATACAAAGCTTTTGGTAAGGTTACTGGGATAAGAAGCAGGGCTGTCAGTGTCAGTCTGGTAAAAAAGATTCCGTCAGGCGGAGGTTTGGGGGGCGGATCCTCTGATGCTGCCGCTTTGGTGCGGGCATTGGAAAAACTGAATGGAATTAAGCTTTCTGAAGAGCAGCTTGATGTTATTGCATCGGATGTTGGAAGCGATGTGTTTTTCTTTATGCATTGTGATGGCGGTGCTGGTGGATGCGCTGTTGTTACAGGACGCGGTGAAAATGTTTTGAAAATTTGCAGGCGCTCTGACTTGTTTTTCGTCTTGGTTTTTCCGGGAGTGCACAGTTCAACTAAGGAAGCTTATTCCCTTGTTGATGAGCGAAATTCGGCTGTAAGAGGAATTTGTCGTATAGAGGAATTCCCTAGGGCAAAAGATTTGGAACGTATTTATAATCTTCCAGTGGGAAAATGGAGTTTTATGAATTCGTTTACGGATGTTTTGTCTGAGAAATATCCTGAAATAAAACATTCTATTGAGGAATTAAAGGCTCAGAAGGCTTTGTTCTGTGATATGTCTGGTTCAGGTTCTACAGTGTTTGGGGTTTTTGCATCACGTTGTGACGCAGAGAATGCTGTTGTAGCAATTAAGGCAAAAGGTCGAAACTGCGTTTTTGCAGAGTGATTTGTTTTAATGCAACAAAAAACGGAGGAGACTATGCAGGTTACGGAATTACGTATTCGCAAAGTAGAAGATGAGGGTAAGCTGAAGGCTTATGTTACAGTTACATTTGACAATTGTTTTGTTGTTCATAATGTAAAAATTATTGAAGGTCAGAGCGGTTTGTTCATTGCAATGCCTAGCAGAAAGACTGCTAACGGTGAGTATAAAGATGTTGCTCATCCAATTAGTCCTGACTTTAGGGCAGAACTCCAGAATAAAATTCTGGATGAGTATAATGCGGGTCATGTAGAAACTGGTTCCTCGGAGGAATAGGGTTTCTTTATGATATATTGGGCCGTCGTCAAGCGGTAAGACAATGGCTTTTGGTGCCATCATTCCACAGGTTCGAATCCTGTCGGCCCAGAGAGGAATTTCCATAACGGAAATTCCTTTTTTTTTGCCTGGGGAGATTAAGCTCTGGTTTGAGGTCGACAGGATTCGAACCGGAGTGAACGCCGACCGAATAGGGAGGAAAAGGCGGCAGGATGCCGCCGGCAGTGAACGAAGGCGACGCGGAGCTTCATGCCAGGAGGGCAGGAAGCGTAGCGGAGGATCCTGTCGGCCCAGAGAGGAATTTCCATAACGGAAATTCCTTTTTTTTTGCTTGGGAGTATTAAGCTCTGGTTTGAGGTCGACAGGATTCGAAACGGAGTGAACGCCGACCGAATAGGGAGGAAAAGGCGGCAGGATGCCGCCGGCAGTGAACGAAGGCGACGTGGAGCTTCATGCCAGGAGGGCAGGAAGCGTAGCGGAGGATCCTGTCGGCCCAGAGAAAGATTCTGTTTTGACTTCCATTTTACGAAATCCACAAATATTTGGGCGCAATCCACCGGCCCCGGCCTGTAAGGGGCGCGAAGCGCGTGCCGAACGTAGTGAGGTACCGACCGAAAGGGGAGCCCTGGAAAGCCGGTTGAAGAGGAGCTGGCCTGAAAATTCTACACTTATTTACATTATTCAAGAAATTTGATAGACTCGTAAAACAATTAAAAGGATATAAGGAGCTTTTAGAAAATGACTGTTAACGCAAAAATACGTACAACAACAGGTAAAACAGCTGCAAAAAATCTTCGTAAAGTAGGTAGTATCCCGGCTGTTATGTACAATGACAAGGGCGAAGCTACTATGCTTGAAGTAAACGCTGTTGAATTCAACAAGGCTTGGAGAACTGTAACAAGTACAACTCCAGTTGACCTTTCTGTAGATGGAAAGGTTTG
>JAFOSK010000146.1 GCA_017392945.1 Treponema sp. | reverse complement strand
GGACGTTTATTTTCTTATTCTGTAAGTATTTATATAGCCCTAACATTATAAGAGTCCAGTCTTGGATTATAAAAGTCCTTTATTCGATTATAACAGTCCATTTTTTGATTATAATAGTCCATTTTTGTGCTTTTTTATTATATTGGCTGCATCTGTCCTTTTCTCCTTAATTATATTCTAAAGATTATAAAAATCCAAGCAAAAATTATAAAAGTCCACGTTTTTTTTCAAATATTTATATTTTTTTGTTGTAAGCGCATGTTTCCTGGTCTTGAAAGATTATAAAAGTCCAAATCCTTTTCTTATATTGACAAAAAGATTATAAAAGTCCGTATATCAGGTTCTTTTGAGGTTGTTTTTTATCATGTTTAATAAAGAAAATTTGTTTTTCTGCTATGATTATAAAAGTCCTTGTAAATATTATAAAAGTCCAAATTTATGTATAAATTTATATACAGGAAGTTAACGCTTCTAGTTGTTTTAGTATTATAAAAGTCCACGAAAGATTATAAATACCCATGAAAAGTAGACAGAATTTCACTGAATTTTATTGTTTGTATCGGAATTCTGTCTACTTAAAGTTTCTTTATATGGACTTTTATAACTTTTTTGTCCTTATATTGTAATTCTAATGATTATAAGAGTCCATTTTAGGATTATAAAAGTCCAAGCATGAATACTTGCTAAAGATTATAAAAGTCCAATTTTTTTTAAATGTTTTTTGGTATTTACAGTCGTTTTTTTGTTTCCGGCCAGGGGAGAACTTTTTTTCCGTGTTTTTTTACCAAAAAAGCTTTGTCTGCACATGTTGCAAGCGGAGTGTCGGTCAGTGAATCAGAATAGAATTCATCTATGTTTTGTTCTGGGAAATAATCGCTTATTACAAGGTATTTTACTTTGTCTTTTCCGTAGCAGCATCTTCCGGAAATTTTTCCTGTATGTTTGTCTATCTGGCTTCCGATAAGTTGTATTCCCAGCTGATCAGTAAGTGGTTTTAATAGGAATTCTGGCGAAGCCGAAATTATCAGGTCGGAAGGCTTTTTTCTATCCATGTACCATTTTGAAACTCTGCTGCTGTTTTTTTGCCAGAACAGATTTACTTCTGCATCTATATCGGGAATTTCCTTTACAAAGCTTACAAGCTGTTCGACTGCCTGTGTTACGGATATTTTTTTCATTGCAAGAAGAACTGCTGCAAACAATGTTTTTGGACAGTACGACACCAAAAGTTTTGGATATCGCAAAACACATTGCAGAATAAACTGCGTGAGACTGTCTGGATAAAAAATAGTTTTGTCAAAATCGTATACGTTCACAGAGTAATTATAACATGCATATAAAAAATTAAAACTTTTTTCTTAGAGCGGATAACCGCCTTTCAATGCAAGGTTTGCGTTCTGTCGGTTTTGCGCTTATAATAGAACTTATGGCAATGTCATCGATTTAAGGTTCATCCTCATTGGATGCAGTGTACTTTGTTGCCTGCGGCAAGTTGTGCAGGACAGAACAAGAAATGCTTTGTATTTCTGTGTGGCAGATTGCTTATTTTTTTATTTATGGGGGTTCATTATGCTTGTTACGCTGCATAATCATAATCTGGAAGTTTCTATAAATTCAAAAGGTGCAGAAATCAATTCATTTAAAAATAAGATTACAGGGCGTGACATTATCTGGAATGGGAATCCTGAGATCTGGAAGTTCCATGCTCCTGTTTTGTTTCCTCACTGCGGAAAGACAAAGGACGGATATGTGATTATTGACGGAATGCAATATCCTTTAAAAAGCAACGGATTCGCCCGGGATCTTGAATTTTCACTTGTAGAACAGACTGAGAATTCTGTAAAATTCGAACTTACAGAAAATGAATATACCCTTGCGCGTTTTCCGTACAGGTTTCGTCTGAGCGTAAAATATGTGCTTTCTGACAATAAACTTGAATTTACGACAACCGTAAAAAATACAGGAGCAGAACCTTTCCTTTTCAGTGCAGGAAGTCACAGCGCATTCGCAATTGATAATGTAGAAAATTATCAGATTGAATTTGAAAGTAAAACTCCGCTTACAGGCGTTGTCTGTTGTGAAAACGGCCTTCTTGCCGCCGCATCAAATGGAACCTGTCCTTTTACAAAACCTTACGGCGAAAAGGAACCCGGCATAATTCCTATAACGGCTGCTGGTTTCGGAAACGGTCATCTGTTTACGGATATAAAGTCTGATTGGGTAGGGCTTCGCAATAAAAAAGACGGTTCGCTCATAAAAGTTAATACCAAGGATTATCCCTATGTAATGATCTGGCAGAACGCCGGTGAACCGAATTTTGTATGCATAGAACCATGGTTCGGTATGCCGGACGCCGACAATACCGATCACCAATGGTTAAAAAAGCCGGGGCTTGTAAAACTTGATGTAGGAAAAAAATTCTGCACGGATCAGAGTATCAGTTTTTAGAATTTTTCCAGCCAGCTGATCATGCTGTCTTCGATCGGCTGGCGCGAACATACTATGTATTTATAGCCGTCGTCCTTGTCTATTTCTTTGAATGAGTATTCCTTGCTGAAAAATTTTTTTCCGCCTATAAGATCCATCATATTTGTGTCAGAGGCTTTTGCGTAGCATTCCATTTTAGCCCAGTTTGCAGTTTCTTCATTTGAATCCTTCGTTATGAATTCCACGTCGCAACCAACCGGCTGTTCTGAAATCGCACACATGACTCTTTCTTCCGAATGCGAAAGACTGAAATTTATTTCAGGATGTCCTTTAAAACATGGTCTTCCGTTATCGGCATGATAAAGTTCCAGAGAATTTTCATCTATTCCGGCATCCCTTAGTGCTATTGAAAGCAGAAGTCCTACTCCCAGCGAAAGCCGTTTATCTTTTTCTTCTTTGTAGGAATCAATCTTTTTCTGGCGGTATTTAGGCACCGTTTTGTAAAGAGCAGAAAAAGTTCCGGCGTCTTCCAACGATTTTGTGGAAGCAATGTAAATACGTGTTTTCATAGGCAACTCCTGTTTTTCCCACAAAGGATGAACGAACTCAGACGTATGCAACGGGATATCGTTCTTCTTTATAAGGCATCGCAGTCAGGATTACATACTCGTTTTATAATGCGAGCGTACGTTTGCTATCGGTAGTTACGAAGTGATGTAACCCGCCGCACGAATTAAAAGATTATCCGGAGGCAGTCTGAAAAATTTTCGGCGTGTCCCAGGATCCGGTTGCGTACATTATAAGCCATAAAATCAGAACTTGCACATTTTTTTTGTATGTGCTTTTTATAATTGGCTCTGTCAGAAAATGCTGTTGATGCGGTCATCGGGTTGTCCCAAAGGAGCCCAGAGAGTCCCATAAGGTCCCTGAGAGCTTCCTGAGTGGTCCCTGAGTGGTTACTGAGCTTGTCGAAGTACTTGTCGAAGGGTGGTCCCTGAGTGGTTACTGAGCTTGTCGAAGTACTTGTCGAAGGGTGGTCCCTGAGCTTGTCGAAGGGCTCATAGAGAGGTCGGATGTGTTTTTCAATCGGCCGACTGACATCTGTATCAATTTTTAGGAAGGAATACAGACTGTTATTTTCTGACCGGTTTAGTAAATTTGAACCATTCCGGGCATTTGTAATCTATGAACCAGCCGCCGTCATAAAACCCGTTTTCATTTGCTGTCGGAACAACAAAAATAACCTTTGCTGGGTTTTCCGTATCATATAAAAACGTGTTAGACATCCATATGTCCTTTTCTTCAAAATTATACGGATACTGCTGGTCTTTGGGCGTGTAAACCGAAATTCTGTATTTTCCACCTTTTATATTAAGATGGGCAGCCATTCCTCCGGAAAGAAAGCAGTTTCTTCTATATTTGTGTTTCTTTCCTGGGATTGATACCCATTCGTATTCAGTTTTTACTAGTTTCTCTGTAGCGTCATTTCCGTTTTCATCTTCAAATTTAAGCCAGCAACGAACATCGTTCATTTCTCCGCCATTTTCGGGTCTGTATATAATAAGTTCCCATGGATTATGCCGTATATCCTGGCCGTAAGAGTGCCGCATTCCGCCCGCAAAAATCAAAATTAAAAAAATTGCCGCTCTGCTTTTTAATTTCACCGGAACCTCCGTAGTTAAGAGTATTCTATAGTTCAATAATGTTCAACTTTTAATCGGGCGGGCGGATTCAGCCATCCCGCATTCGCCTCACAGATTTTTTCATATTCAGTTATTTATTTCATTATCTATACGTCATGATAAATCCGGCTTTTCTCTTTTGTGCAAGGCGACCGCTCCATATTTTTAGAAAAAACTTTTGAATTTTTCCCTAACCGGCGTTCCAGGGCTACCCTCGCGGTCGGTGCTCACTTCGCTCGCACGCGCATCCGCGCCCCTTCCATGCCGGCGCCAGTTTTTTCAACGGCTTTCTCGGCTGGTTCTGTGTCTTTTCAGAAAAATACCAGCGCAGAATTTTGTTAAATATAAAAACCCTGAGCACTCTTCAAGAGGTTCCGTGCATCAGGGTTTATTACTTATCCTGAATGTCGATTTTATCTCGGCATCATTAATTCAACATTCAGTCTCAAAAACTGCAGCTTTATTTCAGTGCGTCAAAAATGATATTTGCAATAAAAATAACGCAAAGTACCCATGTAACAGCTGGAACTTCTTTTACCTTTCGGGCTGCAAGTTTACAGATACAATAAGAAATAACGCCCCATACAATACCCTTCGAAATCGAGTAAGAGAACGGCATAACCATAATCGTAATAAATGCAGGAATTCCTTCTGTAGGGTCTTGAAAATTGATTTTTGTCACAGATTTCATCATCAAGTATCCGACAAGAATTAATGCAGGTGCGGTAGCGGCAGATGGAATAAGCAGGAAGACAGGAGAAAAGAGCAGGGCAAAAAGAAAAAGTACTGAAACAACAACAGAAGAAAGACCTGTTCGTGCTCCGGCAACAATTCCTGAAGTTGATTCAGCAAAGCTTGTTACTGTAGAAGTTCCTAGACAAGCACCTGTAACTGTTCCAATAGAATCAGCAAGGAGAGCTTCCTTTGCATTTGTAATTTTTCCGTCACTGTTAAAAAGGTTTGCCTGGTTTGCAATTCCCAATAAGGTTCCAAGAGTATCAAAGAAATCCATGAATAGGAAAGTGAAGAAAATTACAAAGAATTTTCCCAGCACAGCAATAGAAAACTGTCCTGTTGCGGCATCAAATGCAATACCCTTAAAGTCAAAGCAGAATAAATGAGGAGCTGCTGGCAAAGAAATCGGACTGAAATTTTCCGGAACTTTTGTTACTCCAAAAGGAATACCGATAATTGTAGTAATTATAAT
>JAFOSK010000145.1 GCA_017392945.1 Treponema sp. | reverse complement strand
TGTTACAATAGAACAAAATGCGTTCTGAAGTTGTTGTTTTACCTGAGTCAATGTGAGCACTGATACCGATATTTCTTACTTTTGAAATATCCCAAGCCATATTATTACCTCTTTAAAATAAAATTACAAATTTAGTTTTTCAATAATACTAAAAGTTATCGCGTTGTTCAATAGTGCAATTTGTGATAGAATAAAAATATGATTAATCTCAATAGTAAACAACGCAAACTTCTTGAAAAAAACGCCCACAGCCTTGATCCTGTAGTAATCGTAGGCGGAAACGGTGTAACAGAAGGCGTTACAGAAAAAGTAAATGAATCAATGAATCACCACGAACTTCTTAAAATCAAATTCAATGAATTCAAGGATGAAAAACGGGAACTTGCAGAACAGTTGTGCAGCGCAAGCGGTTCAACGCTTGTGCGTATAATCGGAAATATTGCAATCCTATACAAACCGGCAGAAAAACCAGCAGACCGCGAATTTGAAAAAGAACTCAACAAACTTGCCTAGTCAACAGTTTTTTCTGTTACAAAGAATGGAATAAATTATTTTAATTCAAATAAGGAAAAAGAACATATAAAATATGGAGGATAAAAATGATTGAGGTTTCTCACGTTTCCCGAAATTTCGGGACATTTCGTGCTGTAAACGACGTCAGCTTTTCAATTCCTACAGGTCAGATTGTAGGACTTCTAGGACCTAACGGAGCCGGAAAAACGACCACTATGCGAATGATCACAGGTTTCTTAAAACCTTCGGACGGAACAATCTGTATAGACGGATCTAATATAGAAGATTTCCCGGTTGAATCAAAAAAGAAAATCGGATACATGCCGGAATCAGCACCACTCTACAGCGACATGATTGTAGAAGATTACCTGAGATACATCGCAGACATTGAAGGAAAAAATGCCGATGAAAAAGTTCCGCTCCTTTGCCGGGAATGCGGACTCAAAGAAGTAATGCACAAGAACATAGGTGAACTTAGCCGCGGTTACCGCCAGCGCGTAGGACTTGCCCATGCACTTATGAATGATCCGGAAATTCTTATTCTTGACGAACCAACAAGCGGCCTTGACCCTAATCAGATTGAAGATGTACGTTCTTTAATCAAGGAGATAGGAAAAACACGAACTGTAATTATTTCTACACATATTCTTAGCGAAGTAGAAACTCTCTGCAGCCGCGTAATCATCATAAGCGGAGGAAAACTTGTTGCAGACAGCCCGACAGAACAGCTGCGCACAAGATATGGAAATGCCGCAACCGTAAGAGTTTCTTCAAACGCTTCAGAAGCAGAACTGAGCTCTGCACTGAACGGCATTCAGGGAATTTCTTCACTTTCATTTGAAAAATCAGAAAACGGCTCAACCGCTCTTATTTCAATTGACGGAAATACAGAAATCCGCCCGGCTGCCGCAAAAGCAGTTGTTTCTGCCGGATTCGAACTGTACGAACTCTGTCTCCAGAAAAACAGCCTTGAGGACGTATTCCATACGCTTACAACTTCTGATAACGGAGAAGAAAAATGAACAACACTGCAAAAAAAATTAAGAAACCTGCAATCGTAATTATGAAACGCGAACTGAACTCATATTTTTCAAGTCCAATCGCATACATCGTGACAGGGCTTTTCCTTATAATCACCGGAGTCCTGTTCTTTACAACATTCTTCCTTCAGAACCGCGCAAGTTTAAGAAATATGTTCTCTTTAATGCCGATCGTTCTTTCATTCTTTATTCCGGCACTTACAATGCGCCTTTATTCTGAAGAAAAGCGTTCCGGCTCAATTGAAACGCTGTATACCCTTCCGGTTACAGAATTCGATGCAGTATGCGGAAAATTCCTTGCTGCGTTGGTAAGTTCTGCCGTCATGGTTGCACCTACAATGCTTTATCTTATCGGAATCCTTCCGTTCGGACTTCCAGAACCGGGACCAGTTTTCGGCGGCTATCTTGGTACAGTGTTTTTGTGCGCAGCGTTTTCTGCAATCGGAGTATTTGCATCTTCAGTTACAAAAAATCAGATCATTGCATTCTTTACAGCCTTCATAATCTGCATAGTTCTTACAATGATCAGCGAATTCTTAATCTTCCTTCCGGGACCAATTGTAGAATTCCTTTCATATATAAGCGCAAACGAACACTTTACTTCAATCTCAAGGGGAATTATTGATACACGCGACCTTGTTTATTTTGTTTCCCTTACAGCATTTTTCTTTAGCCTGACAGTAATCTGCCAGCAGAATGAACGTAAATAGGTGGTACTGACATGAATAAATTCGTAAAATGGTTAAAAAGTTCTGCCAGTGATTTTGTACTCTTTGTACTTATCCTTGTTCTGGCTAACATTGCCGGCAGAAAAGCATTCTTAAGATTTGACCTTACAACCCAGGGGGCTTATTCAATTTCCCCTGCAAGCCGCAATACTGTAAAAACCCTTACAGAACCTCTTTCTATAAAAGTTTTCTTCAGCGACAATCTACCGGCTCCTTACAATGGAACCGCACAGTACGTAAAAGACATTCTTGTTGAATACAAAGGTGCCGCAAACAAAAACTTCAGTTATTCCGTATTCAACATGAACAAACCTGAAAACCAGCGCATAGCACAAAGCTACGGACTTCATCAGGTTCAGATTCAGGAAGTAAAGAACAGCGAAGTAGGATTCAAACAGGCATGGATGGGACTTGCAATCATATATGGAGACACCATCGAAGTAATAGACGGAATCACAAGCGACACCGGCTTTGAATACAACCTTACAACAAAGATTTCCAAAATGATTTCTCAGGCAGATACACTTGCAGGCCTTAGCGAAAGCGACAAAATTACATTGACATTGTATGCAAGCGAAGACCTTAAGCAGTTCAGGATCAACGGGTACGATTCGGTAGCTTCTCTTGTAAGCGATGCATTCTCAAAAGTTAACCACAAAAACCAGAACAGACTTGCTTTCATAACAAAATATCCGGCAGGAGACGACGTTCAGGAAACCGCAGATCTTTACGGTCTCCAGCTTTTTAAATGGAAGGAAAAGGACGGAACAGAAGGTAAAGGCTCTTTCGGCCTTGTAATTCAACACGGCGAAAACTTCCGTACAGTTCCGCTTTCAATCCAGCGTTCTCTTTTCGGCTACGGAATCGCAGGACTTCAGGAACTTGAAAAGAACATTTCCGACAGCCTGGAAAGCCTTCTTTCAAAATCAACTCAGATCGGTTACATTACAGGTCACAGCGAAGCAGATCTTGAACCAACAGATGGCAGCGAGCTGAACTTCAAAAAGCTTATTTCCGATATGTATGAATTCAAGCCTCTAAAGCTTGAGGACGAAGACATTCCTGCAAATCTTAACACTCTTGTAATCAATGGACCAAAATCAGAATTCTCTCAGAAAGAACTTTACAAGATTGACCAGTTCATTATCCGCGGCGGGAACGTAATCATCTTCCAGGATCCGTTCAACATGGAACAGGGGAATTATTATCAGCAGCCGTCATACGCGACAATCAAGACAGGACTTAATAAAATCCTTGCGGCAAACGGTGCAAATCTCGAAAGCAACTATGTTTTTGATGAAAACTGCTATGTTTACCAGCAGCAGGGCTACGGTTCAATTAAAATGTACTGGGCTCCAATGCTTCAGAAAAAATCGCTTTCTCAAAAAAGTCCTATAACAAAGAACCTTGGCTATGTAATCTTCCTTCAGCCGGGAACAATCAGCTTTGATGCAGAAAAAGCAGGAAAGAACATAAAAATGACTGTTCTTGCAAAAACATCGCCAAAATCATGGACAGAAACGCAAGATTTCCAGCTTGGTCCACAAATGAAGGCTCCTTATGACCGTTCACGCGAAAAAGAAGAAAACATCGCAATTCTTCTTGAAGGAAAATTCAACAGTGCGTTTGACAAAGCCGTAGAAGACGAAAACTCAAATGCCGCAGACACAGAGCTTTCTACAACTACTCACCTTATGCAGGGAACTAGAAGCGGAAAAATCTTTATTGCGGGCACTGCTATGATAACTTCAAACCAGCTTATCAATGCAGACGGAAACGAACCGATCGCGATGTTCGTCCGCAACATAATTGACTATATGAACGGCAACACAGACCTTTGCACAATGCGTACAAAAAGCCTGAGCCTTTCTACTCTTTCCAACATAAATACATTCCTTGCCGTTGCAGTCAAATACTTCAACCAGTTCGGACTTGCGGTACTAGTTGCAATCGCAGGCTTTATAATGTGGAGAATGCGTGCCATTCGACGCAGAAAGATCCACATCCGTTACAATCCTGATGACACACGGGATTCAGAAGTTTCAAAGGAATAACCTGAACAGGAGAATAAACTGAAATGAAAACAAGAAAAATAATACTTCTTTCAATTTGTGCCTTTCTTTTGTGCGTATGCATTGCACAGGGAATAACAGGTTCTATCAGTCCTGTAAAGACAATAAAAACAGACGCTGATCCAGACACAATCACTATTTCAAATTCAAACAGTTCTGTCACTTTGACTCACAAAAATAATTATTGGTATGTAGGAAACAACAACTACATTGCTACAGCAGCCGAAGTTGATAACATGCTCAAAGCAGTAAAAGAGATCAAAGTTCTTGATAAAATAGGAAAATTTGGAAGCGCACTTGACGAGCGTTACAATCTTACAGACGAAAAAGCAACTACTGTAATAGCAACAAAAGACGGCAAAGAAGTCGCTTTATTGAGAATCGGTAAGACAAGTTCAACCGGCAGCCAGACTTATGCCTGTATAAACGGTAAAACAGACATTCTCTTGCTTAGTGGCAATCTTACTTCAATATTTGGAAAAGATGAAGCCTCGTTACGATCAAAGACTATATACACAATTGAAGAAGAAAACGTTGCTGCCGCAGAAATTACAATGGGCACCCGCACATGGGGACTTGAAAACTCTGCAAAAAAAGGTGAAAAAGCTGTATGGCAGATTACAGGCAACTCTCCAAAAGTTGATCTGGATCAGGAAGCTGCACAGGCATGGATAAGAAACGTATGCTTCCTTAACATCAATTCATGGATAGAAGACAACACTGATCTTCCGGCAAACAAGCTTACTTCATTCAGCTTAAAGACAACTGGCGGCGAAACAATTCTGGTAGATATTTACGAAAAGAAAACCGGCAATGACAGCCAGTACATTGGTACTTGCAGCCGAACACCGCACAAATTTGACCTTACAAAATACCTTACAGAAAAGTTCACAAAGCAATTGGACGAGCTGAAAACAAAAGCAGAAGCATAAACTGAATAAACATCAAAAAAAACGGTGATTGAGGTGCACTTCACGATTCAATCACCGTTTTTTTTGCAATATTCTTCATCTATTTCAGCTTTTTCTGTCAATCCATTCTATTTCTCCATTTTCTTTTTTCCTTGACAAATCGGTTTTATAATTTTATTATATGAACAAATGTTCATATTTAATTATAAAAAAATTCAGAGGGTTAATATGTCGGAAAATACAATTCTTGATCAGATGCCGGACGAAGACGCGCTTTTTGATCTTGCAGAGCTTTTTAAGATTTTTGGGGATTCAACTAGAATCAAAATCCTGTTTGTTCTTATGGAATCAAAAATGCCGGTGAACGCCATAGCTGAAGCACTGAATATGACTCAGTCAGCTGTAAGCCATCAACTTCGCATTTTAAAAACAAACGGACTTGTAAAATTCGAGCGCGACGGTAAATCGCTTATATATTCCCTTGCAGACAGCCATGTAACATCTATCTTAAGCCAGGGACTTGACCATATAGGAGAATGACATGTCAGAACATATACATAATCACGATGAAGAAAAAGAATATACTCACGGACAGGGAGAGCACTGTGACTGCACCCACGACCATTCATATCACGAAAACGAAGGACATTGCATGAGCCATTCACACCATGATGAACACCTCGAGCGCAATCATCATGAGCACCAACATAAAGAACACTGCCACTGCGAAGAAGAACATACTCATCCTGATTCATGCTGTTCATGCGGATGCGAACACGGCCACAGTGACGAAGAAGAAGGAAACTCAAAGAAACTGATAATTTCTGCACTGTTCTTTG
Organism: Treponema sp.; assembly: GCA_017392945.1. Classification (GTDB taxonomy): domain Bacteria; phylum Spirochaetota; class Spirochaetia; order Treponematales; family Treponemataceae; genus Treponema_D. The sequence goes on along the minus strand of JAFOSK010000145.1, from coordinate 8,908 downwards.
CGGGCGGAATGATCCTTGAACATGCAAAGCTTCCTGCAATTTCCTATGGAAATCTGGACATAGCAAAAACGGCAGCAGTACTTATGTTCTTAATCTCATTCATTAACTGCGGAAAAAACGTAGTCATAAACGCAATCAGAAACATCTTAAAGGGAAAGCTTTTTGACGAACAATTTCTTATGAGCACAGCTTCCATTGGTGCAATTTTGGTAGGCCAGATTCCCGAAGCAGTTGCCGTAATGCTCTTTTATCAAATCGGAGAATTCTTTGAAGATTACGCTGTAGACAAATCCCGCGATTCAATAAACGCTCTTATGGAAATTTGCCCGGACAAAGCAACCGTAATCCATAACGGCATAGAAAAGACCGTAGATGCAGACGATCTTAAATGCGGAGAAACAATAATCGTAAAACCAGGAGAACGCATTCCCGCAGACGGAACCGTAATAAAAGGAAAGTCATTTATCGACAATTCAGCTCTTACCGGAGAATCCGTTCCACGCGCAGTTTTTGAAGGAAACGAAGTTTTTTCAGGTGCAATAAACACACATGCTGCAATAGTAATCAAAGTTACAAAACCTGCGCAAGATTCTGCTGCTGCAAGAATCCTTAAACTTGCAGAACAGTCATCTGAGCGAAAGACAAAAACAGAACGCTTCATTACAAGATTCAGTAAGATCTACACTCCCCTTGTTTGCTCCCTTGCTTTAATTGTAGCAGTTCTTCCTCCGTTTTTTATCGGCCTTACAAAAGGAAACTGGCAATGGTCAGAATGGATTTACCGCGCCCTCATGTTCCTTGTAATTTCTTGTCCATGTGCATTAGTAATTTCAGTACCCCTTTCATTCTTCGGCGGAATCGGAAAAGCAAGCCGCAACGGCATTCTTGTAAAAGGAAGCTGCGCAATTGAACATCTTGCTTCTATCAGGACAGCGGTATTTGACAAAACCGGAACCCTTACAAAAGGTGTTTTTATGGTAACTGAAGTTCATTCTGAAGACCCGGAATCTCTTTCAGAAGAAGATTTAATTACCCTTGCTGCCCACGCAGAAACATATTCAAACCATCCGGCTGCCGTTTCCTTAAAAAAAGCACATCACTGCACTGAAAAATGCACAATGTCAAACGTAACAGATGCAGAAGAAATAACCGGTCAAGGAATACGCGTAAACCTTAACGGCAAAACTATTCTTGCAGGGAACGCCCGTCTTATGACAGAAAACGGCGTTTCTGGCTTTAAGGAAAAAGAACAGCCCGGCTATGGAACCACAGTATATCTTTCCATTGATGGAAAATACTGCGGTTATATAGTAATAAGCGATGAAACAAAAGCAGATGCGAAGAACAGCATAACGCTCTTAAGAAAGCTTGGAATAAAAAAAATCGTAATGCTCACCGGCGACACGGAATCTTCAGGAAAAAAGATTGCAGAAGAAACAGGGCTTGATGAAGTATATGCAAACCTCATGCCAGAAGACAAAGTCAGCAGAATTGAAGCACTCATTGAGGAACTTAAGGTAAACGGCAAGAAAAAGGGAACACTCGCATTTGCCGGAGACGGAATAAATGATGCGCCTGTAATTTCCCGCGCCGACGTAGGCATAGCGATGGGTGCATTAGGAAGCGACGCTGCAATAGAATCCGCAGACGTAGTAATCATGACCGACGAACCCGGCAAAATTGCAGAAGCAATTCAAATTTCAAGGAAGACTTTATCTATTGTATATCAGAATATAATCCTTTCCTTAGGCGTTAAAGCGGCCATAATGATTTTGAGCGCCTCTGGTCTTGGAAACATGTGGCTTGCCGTATTCGGAGACGTAGGTGTCTGTTTTATTGCAATTCTAAACGCAATGCGTGCCTTAGGAAAACCGCAGAAAGTGAATATATAGGAAACAAAGCTATCACGGAGATGTGGCTATAAAAAAAATCAGCCCGAATATCAGGTAAGATTTACACTCGACATTCGGGCTGAACAAGTTTCTGCACAGATAAAACTAGTTTTTAGAATTTACCCATGTATAATCGTTCCATTTTGATTCCGAGTGCAACTGCTTAAATTTCTGAGCAACTCCTTCAAAATCATTTGCCCATGAAACATAATCTTCTCCAGAATCAGTGTCAAGATTTACGATTATGCGGCCCATATTTGTTACACCATTAGAAACTGTAAATCTGGCACCTTCTTCGCTTGTAGGAACATTGTAACGGATCTGCCATTTTTTTCCATCGTAACGGTATTCTGTACCGAGATATTTCACTACGTAATTACCAGCGGTAACACCTTCGATTGCAAATTCCCCGTCTGCATTTGTTTTTGTAGAGTAAGTCATTCCGTCATCAAGATTTTTTACGATAATGCGGATGTTATTGACTTTTTCAGATGAAACAGATTTAGAAGTTCCTCCAAAAACATAAAGTCCCTTGTATCTTGCAAAACCATAAAGCATGTTGCTGTCCGACGATTTTGGTTCCGGTAAAGATGCACAGCCTGCAAAAAGCCATACAGCCAATGTCATTAAAATAAATAAAACTGATTTTTTCATATAACCTCTTTATCTTTTCAAAGAGTATATTATAAATATTGATTTTTTACTATACTGCGAGCCATTTCTGCATATTCTGGCAGAATTCTTTTTGAATGAGAATCTATAAATCCAGGACTTAATATTTCTCCGCTTACAAGAACGCGTATAGCAAGACGCTGACGTTCAGGATTCCGTTCGCTTTCTGGCTGTTTTTCGCACATAAGAAGATATCCGTTATAAGCAGCCATAACGCTGTCTTCAATTTGCTTTATACCGTCTTTGCCGTCAAGTAATTCAGGAATTTGAATTCTATTGTATGCCCCTATCAAGTCAGGATCCGGTTTTGAAGATTTATTTGCGGCATATAGGATAGGCCACAGATGCCTGTTCCCATATTTTTCTCCGGCAATAGTATGATAATCACTGCCCGTAGGAACCGTATACGACTCAAAAAGCAGAGAAGCTTTTCTAAGACCTTCAGAATCGTCTTCTATTACCACAGCCTCATCAGAAGAAACATCAGAAACTTCTGTCTCTTCAAGAACAGAGGATTCAGAAACCTCTTCTGCAACAGCCTTTTCTGTTGTCTTAGAAGAAGACTTTTTTGATTTGCCAGTACAGGATTTTATAAGGAGAGAAACTAACAAAAGAAGCAAAAGAAGAGCAATTCCTGCAACCGCAAGAACGAAAAGCCTCTTTTTTCCGCCATCCGTCTCATCATCATCGTCATCTTCTTCAGGTTCTGCATAGCATGGCTTAATTCCATCCGATTCCGGATTTGCCTCATCGGAATCTTCCCCCGGAACAATTACCGGAGCAGGAATTGCAGAATACATTTCCTCATCTTCTTCTACAACTTCCGGTGCATCATCCGGCAATTCTTTGGCCTTTAAATGCGCATAAGGCCTGTTAATACGCTTTGCGACCGCACTGCACGGAATGAATTTTATGCGCCAATGTGCAGGTATATTTATTTTTTCACCAGTTGCCGGATTCAGTCCTACTGTTGCTTCTATCCAAGTTTTCTTAAATGTTCCGAAATTATATACGCTGAACGATTCACTGTCTTTTAAGCCCTTTCGTACAAGCATAAAAAAAACTGACGAGAAATTTTTTGCAATTTCCAAACTGATACCGGTTCGTTCAACAAGCCGCTGAGCCAGCCCAGAGGGTGTAAGGAATTCATTCATTTATATCATCCTTAAGAATATCAGAAGCCTTGAATTTTACTCGAAGTTTTTTCGGATACAGCATTTTTTTGCCGGTCACCGGATTTCGTCCCACCCTTTCATTCTTTAACGAAGTCTTAAAACTTCCGAATCCCGGCTGCGTAAATTTACCGCCCTTTTCCAAAGTACTTACAATTTCTTCTATCATCGCATTCAATGTCTCGCCGCAAAGCTTCTTAGTAATTCCCAATTCAGCAGACATTTCATTTATCAGATCCTGCTTAGTCATATCATTCTATTCCCGATTCAAGATACATTTCTTCCTGGAATTCTATTTCGACAGTACCAAGAGGAAGAACTAGAAGCTTGCTGTAAAAATCACGGCGTTCTTGAATACGCTCAAAGCAATCGTATATGTACATGGTCAGCTTTTCATCAAGTTCACCTTTCTGTGCCATTTCCTTAAGAATTTGAATGACTGTATCACTGTTAAATTCTTCCTTATAAGATCTGCGATCTACAAGAGCGCTGAGAATGTCCGCAATCTCGACAATCTGATCTTCTTTTGTAAGCTCCAGCCCGGAAAGATTCCTTGGATATCCAGTACCGTTCAATTTTTCATGATGATGGATAGCCATATTTGCAATTCTTCGCGGAATGAGGTCAATTATAAGATCTTCTGTCTTGTCTACATGATGTTTAATTATGTTATATTCCCAATTTCTCAGTTTTCCAGGATACTCCAAAATGCTCTGCGGGATTCCTATTTTTCCAAGATCATGTAATGCACCTGCCGTAAAAATTTCATTCAATTCGGTTTCAGAACAGCCTGCGTACTTTCCTAAAGAAACCGCATAACCAGCGGTATGAATTGTATGCCATACAGTAACTGTACTCTTAAAATCCAGCACAAGAATCATCAGCTTAAAAAGCATGTCTGTTTCATCCTTGTTAAATTTTAAAGTCAGATACAATTTTTCGAGTTCATGAATACAAGGGAGAACCACGTTTCCTTCTGTACTTTCCATAAGCCGGAGATTTTTTGAAATTTCCCTGTTGCCATCTATTATTTTAAAAATCTCTACATATTTCGGATTATATTTTGAAAGCCCGAATTTTTCAAAATCAATTTCTGTGTAAGCGTAATTTGTAGTCTCAAGGAGTTCCATTATTCTTTCTGCCGTAAAAATAATAGAAGCATATTCCATGGCCACCATTTTTTCTGCAACTCCGGCATTATACTTTGAATCATAAAATAGCAGAGCGTGGGCATCTTCCCCTAACGGAGTAAGATTCTTTAAGAAAGCATAGGAATACATGTAGCGTTCTTTTATCTGATGTGCCGTAAGCTCAGAATAATTTATAACCTTTTCAGAATCAAAATGATAATCACCTACATTCTTAAAAAGAGCCAGAAGAATCGTACTGGAGATATTTATACGCTTATCCCAATTTACGTGCGCGGCAATTTCCGAAGCAAGATAAGCTACACGGCAGCTGGAAAGTCCGTAAGTTTCATTACAAAGAACAAGCATTCTTCCTATGATGCACAGAATCTGCCCGGCAGAAAGCTGTTGCTGAGGAATAAAATCCTGAAGAGACTCATCTGAATGTCTAGGCGTAATATTGCTTATCGCTTCCATTTAATCACATACATTCTATCATAATTTTATTAAAAAGGGAAAATAAAATGAGAAAAAAATTATAGTAAATGAAACGTACTGCAGTGAAAATCACTTACATAAACCAATACAAAACTTAGCCTTAAATACACGTTTACCAACCAGAAAAATTTCAGTAAAATGTTCCCATGAAAACGATCATTCAGGATTTAAATGAAATTGTAATTGCCGGCGTAAAAAAGGCTTTCGGTACAGATTTGGATTCTTCTAAAGAATATGTAACAGAAACAAATAATGAAAATTTCGGCGACTATCAGTCGAATGTTTCCTTTACCCTTTCCAAAATGCTTCACAAAGCACCTATGGATGCAGCGGCTGCACTTCAGCCTGCACTTGAAGCAGGCACAATAATCGAAAGAATGGAAGTCGTTAAGCCAGGATTCATCAACTTCTTCATTTCCAAAAATTACCTTTGCAAAAAAATAGCAGAAGTTGATTCAGATTCAGAACTCGGAATCCCAAATACAGGAAAAGGCGAAAAAATCATCGTTGACTATTCTTCGCCAAACATTGCAAAAGAAATGCACGTCGGACACTTGCGCTCTACTATCATCGGAGATTCAATTGTAAGAACATACAAACAGCTTGGCTATGATGTAATCAAGCAGAACCACATCGGCGACTGGGGAACTCAGTTCGGAATGCTGATTGAACATCTTATCGACCTTGGTTGGAAAGATTCAAACGAACACACAATCAGCGACCTTAACGCGCTTTACAAAGAATCAAAGGTAAAATTTGACTCTGACCCAGATTTTGCAGAAAGAAGTCACCTTCGCGTAGTAAAAATCCAGAGCGGCGACAAAGAATCAATTGATCTTTGGAAGGCCCTTACAGACGAATCTAAAAAACACTTCGGCGGAATGTACCAGCGCATGGGCGTTCTTCTAAATGACGAAGATTACTGCGGCGAAAGCTTTTATAATGACAAACTGAATGAAGTTGCACAACAGCTTTTAAACAGCGGCAAAGCTAAGATGAGTAACGGAGCCGTATGTCTCTTCCCTCAGGGATTCCAGGGTCGCGACGGAGAACCGGTTCCTCTTATCCTTAAAAAGAGCGACGGCGGATTTGGTTACGACGCAACCGATGTTACAGCTCTGGAATACAGAGCGCGCAAGCTCAACGCAAAAAAAATCATTTATGTAACAGATACAAGACAAAAAATGCACTTCTCAATGCTGTTCCAGGCCGCACGCGATGCACAGCTTTGTGATGACAGCGTTGAGCTTACGCACGTTTCTTTCGGTTCAGTACTCGGACAGGACGGAAAACCATTCAAAACACGAAGCGGAGAAACGGTTACTCTTTCAAGCCTTTTGGACGAAGCAGAAGAAAGGGCTAAAGAAATCATCCTTGCAAAGAATCCTGAAGCTACAGGGGACTCTCTTGCTTCTCTTTCCCGCTCAATCGGTATTAGCGCAATAAAATACGCAGACCTTTCATGCGACAGAATCAAGGACTACGTATTTAACTGGGAACGAATGCTCGCTTTTGACGGAAATACAGCCCCGTACATCCAGAATGCATATGTACGCTGTAAGGCTCTCGTAACAAAGGGTGAACAGCAGGGTAAAAAAGCAGAATTCCACATTCTTACAAATGATGATGAAAAACGCCTCGCAAAAAAATGCATGGCAATCGGAACCGTAGTTCAACAGGCTGCAAAAACCTATGAACCGCACCGCCTGTGCACATACCTTTACGATCTGGCTTCAAGCTACCATTCTTTCTATGAAAAGAATCCTGTTCTTTCCGAATCCGACAGCAACATTCTTGAAACCCGTCTTGCACTTTCTGCCCTTGTAAGCAAAGTCCTTGCAAAAGGTATGTACTTGCTCGGAGTTTCTGTAATAGAAAAAATGTAAAAAAACTGAAGAACTTTTTATGCTAAGAAAAGGCAGCCTGCGCGAGTGTGCGTGGGCTGTTTTTTTTGCAACTTTTACGACACCAGCGATATTAGCACCTGACTATAACAGAAAATGCATAAAAAAAGACAGTCCGTTTGGACTGTCCTCTTATGATTTAAACCGCAGTCGAAGACTGTCGGCTTTGAAATTGGTTTGGCACGCACAAAGTGTCGTGCCATAGTCGTTTTACGTTGCAAGCGCAGGCTTGTCAGCATGAAAACGTATTATACCAATTCCTGTGCAGCACGATGGCTCAGGCATTCCTGCCTTCGCTCATCGATTTTCATTTGCTACGCAAATGAAAGACGCTTTCCGGCAACGTCCTGTTGCCGATGAGTTTTGATTATACCAAGCCCTGGGCGATACGTCTGGTCAAGGCACGCTTTCGCTTAAAGCCTTGACTCAGCCGTTTTGCGAGTGTCTGATAAAATCATACACTCGCAATCATAGCATTAGCAACTTACACTAATCCTTGTGCTATCATAGCATTTGCTACTTTAACAAATCCGGCGATATTAGCACCTGCTACGTAGTTTACAAAGTTACCGTCTTTTGCACCGAACTTAACAGCTGTGTTGTAAGCGTTGTCGTGGATGTTGATCATGATGTTGTGAAGTTTTTCGTCAACTTCTTCTGCAGACCATGAAAGGCGTTCTGAGTTCTGGCTCATTTCGAGACCAGAAGTAGCTACACCACCAGCGTTAGAAGCTTTTCCTGGAGCGTAAAGAATCTTTGCAGCAAGGAACTTGTTAACTGCATCGATGTTAGAAGGCATGTTTGCACCTTCAGCAACAAGTTTACAACCGTTGTCCAAAAGTTTCTGAGCATCTTCGCCAAGAAGTTCGTTCTGTGTAGCACATGGGAATGCACAGTCACATTTAACTTCCCAAACTTTCTTGCCTTCAAAGTATTTAGCAGATGGGAACTGCTTAGCATATTCAGAAATACGACCACGGCGAACACCCTTGAGTTCCTTAACCCAGTCAAGTTTTTCCTGAGTAATGCCGTCTGCATCGTAGATGTATCCGTTAGAATCAGAAAGTGTTACAACTTTTGCTCCAAGCTGAAGAAGCTTCTGAGCAGCATAAGTAGCAACGTTTCCAGAACCAGATACAACACAAGTCTTACCCTTGAAGTTGTCGCCAACTTTCTTGAGCATTTCCTGTGCAAAGTAGATAAGACCGTAACCAGTAGCTTCTGTACGGATCAAAGAACCACCGAATGTAAGACCTTTACCAGTCAAAACTCCAGTGTATTCATCACGGATTCTCTTGTACTGACCAAAGAGATAACCGATTTCGCGTCCACCAACGTTTTTATCACCTGCTGGAACGTCTGTATCTGGACCAATGTGGCGGTACAATTCAGTCATGAATGACTGGCAGAAGCGCATAACTTCCTTGTCTGATTTTCCGTGTGGATCAAAGTCTGAACCACCTTTACCACCACCCATTGGGAGTGTTGTAAGAGAGTTTTTAAGAACCTGTTCGAAGCCCAAGAACTTCAATACAGAAAGATTTACTTCTTTAGAGAAGCGGAGTCCTCCTTTGTAAGGACCAATAGCACTGTTGTACTGTACGCGGAAACCACGGTTTACATGATAGTTACCAGCATCGTCC
>JAFOSK010000144.1 GCA_017392945.1 Treponema sp. | reverse complement strand
TCTCATTTCCAAGGCAGGAAGTAAAAAAAATTCCAAGACATACAAATCCTGCTGCTAGTAAAGTTTTTCGCATAAGATTATTCTATATTTTTTTCCTTGCCGACACAAGAAATAATATAGTAAATTCTATATAAATAGGATATAATGGAATATCTATAAAATTTTACTTAAGGAAAAAAAACATGTTTATTGATAAAGTACTTACCGCGATCTTTGGTACACAAAACGACCGCGATGTAAAAGCCCTTATGCCGATTCTGGCTGCCGTAAATGCTAAAGAAGAATGGGCTAAATCCCTAAAACCAGAAGAATTCCCGGAACAGACAAAAAAATTCAAGGAGCGCCTTGCCGCTGGTGAGACTCTCGACGATATTTTACCGGAAGCCTTTGCCCTCTGCCGCGAAGCTTCATGGCGTGTAATCGGTGAACGCCCATTTGACGTTCAGATTATGGGTTCCATCAATCTTCATCAGGGAAAAATCACCGAAATGAAGACTGGTGAAGGTAAAACTCTTGTTGCCGTAGCGCCAGCTTACCTTAACGCCCTCACAGGAAAGGGTGTTCACGTAGTAACTGTAAACGATTACCTTGCAGAACGCGATGCTAATTCCCGCCGCCCTATATTCAGCTATCTTGGCCTTACAGTTGGTGCAATTCTTTCTTCTATGGATAACGAAGCGCGAAAGGCCGCTTATGCATGCGATGTAACCTACGGAACTAACAACGAGTTTGGTTTTGACTACCTCCGCGATAACATGAAGATTGACCTGAAAGATAAGGTTCAGCGCGGCTTTAATTACTGTATTGTCGACGAAATCGACTCTATCTTGATTGATGAAGCCCGTACACCTCTTATTATTTCTGGTGCTGGTGAAGATGATACTTATAAATATCATGAAGTAGATAAATACGTAGGAGAGCTTACAGAAGTTGAAAAGGATCCTGCTACAGGAGATTATCCTGATGAAGTAGAAATGGATCCTGAACAGCGCAGAAACCTTAAAGGAGACTATAAGATTGACGAAAAGTCAAAGCGTGTTTCCTTTACGGATCGAGGTATTAATCATATTGATGAGATTCTTCATAAGCATAATCTCATTACTGCTGATTCAAAAGTTGTTGATGAAGAGAATTTTGAATATGTTCATTATTTTACACAGGCTGTAAGGGCTCATACTCTTTATCATGTTGATGTTGATTATCTTGTACGTGATGGTCAGGTTCAGATTGTAGATGAATTTACTGGTCGTGTACTTGAAGGTCGCCGCTATGGAGACGGTTTACATCAGGCTATTGAAGCAAAGGAGCATCTTCGCATCGCACAGCGAAACAGAACTCTTGCAACAGTTACTTTCCAGAATTTCTTCCGCATGTATGCAAAACTCTCGGGAATGACGGGTACAGCTGCTACAGAAATCGTTGAATTTAACAAGATTTATAAGCTTGATGTTGTTGCAATTCCTACTAATAGGCCGGTTGCACGAATTGATGAGAATGATGAAGTTTATCTGAACGAACAGGATAAATGGGAGGCAATTGCAAAAGAAGTTGCTGCCGCTCATGCAAAGGGACAGCCTGTAATTGTTGGTACTGTTTCGGTTGAAAAATCAGAACATCTTTCTGCTCTTCTTACAAAAAAAGGTATTAAGCATGAAGTTTTGAATGCAAAGAACCATGCGCGCGAAGCTATGATTATTGCAGAAGCCGGTGCAAAGGGTGCCGTAACAATTGCAACTAACATGGCTGGACGAGGAACAGATATTAAGCTTGGTGGAAATCCGGAATTCCGCGCGTTAAAGCGTGCCGGAACAAATGCTTCTCCAGAACAGTATGAAGCAGCTCTTAAGATTGAAAAAGAAAAGTGGCTGAAGGATAATGAAGAAGTTAAGGCATGCGGTGGTCTTTATGTAATTGGTTCAGAACGTCATGAGAGCCGTCGTATTGATAATCAGCTTCGCGGTCGTTCGGGACGACAGGGGGATCCGGGACGAAGTAAGTTCTTTATTTCTATGGACGATGATCTTATGCGCCTCTTTGGGGGGGAGCGTATGAAAGCTGTTATGTCCCGCATTGGTATGGAACCAGGGGAGCCTATTGATCATCCTTGGCTTAATAAGGGAATTGCAAAGGCTCAGCAGAAAGTTGAAGACCGTAACTTTGAAATCCGTAAGCATCTTCTTGATTATGATGATGTATTGAATGAACAGCGTACTGTTATATATCAGCAGCGCGATGCAATTCTTGCTGATAATGATCTTGCGGACCGTGTAATGGGAAATGCCCGGGATGTCGTTGAGTCAATGTTCTATGAATATGACAGTATGGGACGCAAGCATAGGGAAGAAGCTCTTAATGCATTGAATGAGGATATAAAGAATACATTTGGAATTGCCCTTCCGGCAGAGCGTCTTACTGCTGAATCTCTTGAAGCTGCACTTCAGAATGATATTACTGAAAAGGAAACCTTAGTAGGTAAGGAAAATCTTAATATGTTCATACGCTATCAGTATGTTCAGATTATCGATAAGAAGTGGCTTGATCAGCTTGAGGCTCTTGAAGCTCTTAGGGAAGCGGTAAGTTTAAGATCTTATGGTTCTAAGAACCCTCTTACAGAATACAAGATTGACGGATTCAATATGTTCGATGAAATGCTAGATTCGATACGTACTACGGTTATGAGCCGGGTATTTAAGGTTCGAATACAGCTTTCACCGGAAGCACAGGAGCAGCGAAGGCTCGCTGCTATGCGTACTCAGCAGAATATGAATGCCCAGCACTCGGAAGCTGAAAATATAACTCAGGCTGTGCAGAGGCAGGCAGGTTCTCAGATAAGTGGTGATCAGGCTCGTCGTGCTGCTGCTTCTGGTGCAATGCAGCAAAGAACCCAGGGGGAAAACGTAACTGTAAGAAGAACTTCGCCAAAAGTTGGCCGCAATGATCCTTGTCCTTGTGGTTCTGGAAAGAAATACAAGCAGTGCTGTGGTAGAAATGCATGATGAAATTCTTTGCTGCTCTTAGTCTTGTTCTATGCTCAATTCTGTTATCCTCTTGTGTAAAGTCGAACAAGGTTCTTTCGATATCTGAGACAAAATTGTTCAGTTTGGATTACGGAAATTTTGAGGAGCAGCTGAATATTTTTAATGTAACGAAAACCGGGGCTATTAATACTTCTATAGCTATGCGGGATGGTTTCTTTTATGTTGTAAATGGAGAAACCAGAAAAATCCTTTCCCTGAATTCTTATGGGGATCTTCTTGCTTTGTATTACAGTGAAGATTTTTATTCTGGAAATAGGGAAGGATTAAAAAATAGGGCGCAGACTTCAATGTGGAAGCCTGTGTCTTATCCATTTTTTTTGAACGGTAAGATTGCCGTAGATTCACGAAAATACATGTATGCAGTTGGTATCGTTCCAAAAGAGCGTAATGAACAGGATGAAAAGGAAAATCTTTTGTACAGCCAGGTAGTATTGCGTTTTTCTAGTGATGGATCTGTAATCGACTATATCGGTCAGCAGGGACCAGGTGGAACTCCGTTTCCGAATATAAAAAACATCTATACTACCGAAAATAATGAGCTTGTGGTAGTATGTAGTACAAACGATGGTCTTTGTGCATATTGGTTTGGTGTGAATGGATTCCTTCGTTATCAGATTCCTGTAAAGCTTAGTTCCATACCTAGGATTACCCCGGAATCTGTAAATGTATCCGCTTCTCCGAATGATTTATATATTACAATAGAAAATATAGTTCCTGATTGTTATGCAGGACAGCTTTATATAAAAGTTGATTATTATTTCTCTCATACGGATATTGAATCAAAAACTCAGTCAGGAATTGATTATGTAAAGACTTTGGTTTATCCATTGAATATAGAAACTGGCGTTTTTGGAGAATCTGTAAATATTTCTTCTTATGAAGATTCTGTGACTGAAGATTTTAGTAAGCTTGTATATCACATGCCTTATGATTTTTGGGGAATTACTAGAAACAACTGGATGTTTTTTGTTGTAACGACTGAATCTGGATTTAATGTTCAGATGATTCAGCCGGGGACCCAGAATGTAATAAAAAGAAATCTTGCTGTAGATTTTAAGGATGTGATTTATTATTCACTTTCACTTTCTAGTGAAGGTATTATTTCTGCTCTTCTCTGTGACAAAGATTCTGCAAAAGTTGTATGGTGGAGAACGGATAATCTTATTGATTCAGTGTTAAAGTCATAGCCTATGGATTTAAAGAATCTGAACGAAGGGTTTGCTGATGGAGAAGAGCCGCTTCATTTTTATTATAATCGGGAAGAAAGAATAGCTAGGGCTCCTAAAATAGTTCAGGACTATTATGCCGGCAAATTGGATTGCCGCAAAAAAGGTCTTTTTAAAGTAATGTTTGCAAATCGTGGCAACCGTTTTATGTTTGCCGGTATTGTAATATTCATGCTTTTTGTTTGGATTTATTCTTTTATTTCGGCACGTACAGCACTTTCTATGGCTGGAACTACCGCAGAAATTTATGCTTTTTCCTATGAAGGGACTGTTTATTCAAGTTTTAAATTAAATGGACGGAAAAAGAAATCTGCAGGAGGTTTGTCGGATCCGTTAAAAATGACCGTTTTGATTACGGCTCTTGATACAGATTCGGTTGCATGCAATGTTTATGAAGAAGATGTTATTTATGATGGCTCGGAGCTTTTTGTACGGACAAGATTCCCTGATTATGATATAATGACGATTGTTGCAGAAGTTCATTTTGGCTCTGAACACAAGAAATTTACGGCAAGAGTTGATCATCGATGAAATATATGGAGCAGAAATATGGTTCAATTTTATTTTCTGTCTGTTTTTGTGAACTTATTGGCTGGGTGTATTTTGTTTTTTAAGACGAATACTGTACCGCAAAAAGACCTTTCTGCAGAGGAAGATATTTCTTTTCTTGAGGAAAAGGAACCTTCTTTTGCAAATGTCTTTGCACCAGATTCATTTTTCTTTGCAGGGAGTTTCAGGATGATATTTGGAATTGCAGCTGTGCTCGTTGCATTTCTTGTTTTAATTTCTCCTTATGGCGGTGTTTTTTTGTTCGGAGACTTAGTTCCTGCTGTTGTTTTGTTTGCTGCAGGTGCGGCTTTGCTTATTGATTATTATGTTGAGAATTCAGATACGGAACTCAGGCTTCCTGAGCTGTTTGAATTTTTGTTAATTGACTGTCGTCGCTATCTTGGGATTGTGTGTATGGTAGTAGGGGTAATTCACTTTATTCTTCCGGGGGTGTTGTTTTTCTAATGAGTAATTCAATTGCATGTATAATTTATAAAAATGGTAAAATTCTAATTGCACATAGAAATCCTGTCGGTGATATGGGGGGCAGATGGGAATTTCCTGGCGGTAAAGTTGATGCCGGTGAAACAGAACAACAGGCAATTATTCGTGAAATGTATGAAGAATTTTCTGTTGTAGCTGTGCCTGGTAAAAAAATAACGGATTGTGTATTTTTTCATAAAGAAAAAAAGTGTACACTGAGCGCATATTTTGTAGAACTTGAGCATGATGGAATGAAAAGTCCGTATGTTCTTACTGAACATACGGAATATGCTTGGGTTGATCCAGCAGAAATTCCTAAGGATAATTTTGTTGATTCTGATCTTCAGATTTATCCGGCTGTTTTGAAGGCTTTGGAAAAAAAGTATGAATAGAGTTTTTTTTTGTATTGCATTTGTGTTTTTTTTCATCTTTTCGGGGTGTTCAAAGAACAGAGCAATTATTTTTGATAATTCTTATCCCTTGGCTATGGCACCGGATGTAGAGTGGGCTGTTGTTGTTGACCCTTATGCGGCTTTCCGCAATTTTCATTCGTGGGAATCTGAAGTTGTCGGGCATTGTCGTTGCGGAGATATTCTTCAAGTAAGTGGAATTTCTGTAAATTCAGATAAGGAATCATGGTATATGTTTTCTTCAGGATGGCTTCCGGCAAGTGCTGTAGATATTTATTCCAATCGTCTTAGGGCGCAGAGTGCTTCTGCCCTGCTTAAGTAGCCTATGAGTCTGATAATTGCAGAAATCGGAACAAGTCATGAAGGTGATGAAAAAAAAGCTTTTTCTCTTATTGATGCTTCAGTAGATTCAGGTGCGGACGCTGTAAAATTTCAATGGGTGTATGCGGATGAAATTCTCCATCCTTTGACTGGTATTGTAAATCTTCCCGGCGGACAGATTTCTTTATATTCTCGTTTTCGGCAACTTGAATGTACGCCGGAATTTTATAAAAAAATGTGTGATTACGCTCACAAAAGAGGCGTTAAGTTTATATGCAGTCCTTTTGGTTTAAGATCGCTCCGGGAACTTTTGGAGATTAATCCAGATGCTGTAAAAATTGCTTCTCCGGAGCTGAATCATTTTCCTATGCTGAATGCGCTTGCAGAATACAGGATGAATCTCATAAATCAGGGAAAAACGTTGATCCCTGTAATTTTGTCATCGGGGGTGTCAAAACTCAGCGATATCGAAAAAGCTGTTTCTATTCTTGGAAAAGACGATGTTTCACTCTTGCATTGTATTACTAGCTATCCTGCGCCGGAGGAAGAATATAACGTCTCGCTCGATTCCTCTCTTAAGGCGATATTTGGTATTGAGACTGGAGTAAGCGATCATAGTCTTGATCCGGTTTTAGTACCAAGCCTTAGTGTTATGTGTGGCGGTTCAATAATCGAAAAGCATATTACGCTTAGTCGTGAGACCATGGGGCTGGATGATCCAGTCGCTCTTGAACCTGAACAGTTTGCTCTTATGGTTCATTGTGTGCATCAGACAGAGGCTGTAATGAACCGCTATGGAGTTGCAGAGGGAAGAAAGGCAGTAATTAATCAACTTTCTGAATCTTATGGGAGGGAAAAGGTGCTTGCTGTTATTGGCGACGGAATAAAGAAACTGGCTCATGCAGAAGAAGCAAATTATGGAAGAACGAACCGTTCTATTCATTATATGAGGCCGATAAAAGCAGGTGAATATGTTTCTGCAAATGATGTAGCAGTTCTTAGAACGGAAAAAATTCTTTCTCCCGGAATAAGTCCTGAATTTCTAGATGATGTAGTTGGTTCGATTCTTGTAAAAGACGTTGAAAACGGAGCAGGGGTTCAGTTTTTGGATTTTATAAAAAAGAGTAAATAATTTATGTATAAAATTCGTTATTTTGCTTCAAAATATACCACATAGAAAATGAATGTATTCTTGATTTTTCAGGAATTTACAGCTTCCAGAATTTTCAGTATTCCGTAAAGGGTTATTTCAGGATCATAAAAATCAATTCCGTCTGTTATTGGTTTTATGACACGGAACAGGCCTCCTGTCGCTATTGTGATTATGTCGTCTTCTGGTATGTTGTATTCGTGGTTCATGTCAGTTTTTATTCTTTTTATCATTGATTCTGCGAGTCCTTTGTATCCCAATACGATTCCAGCCTGAATTGATTTTTTAGTGTCTGTTCCAAGCGAAGATTCGGGAATTTCCAAAGGAACTTCGTTCAATAAGGCAGTGTTTCCTGCAAGTGATTTAAGCGCAGTTTCCAGTCCTGGAGCAATTGCTATACCTGCTATATGGGCTTCTTGTGTAACGGCGGTGAATGCCAAAGCAGTTCCGAAGTTCAGTATGATGCAGGGCTTTGAATATTTTTTCCATGCTCCTGCTGCATCACATAAAAGGTCGCTTCCGATTTCGTTGATTGCGCTGTCTGGAACCTTTACTGGAATTTTTTTGTATATACAGCTGTCTATTTTTAGAGGTCTCTTTTCGATTATAGAGGCGGCTGTCCTTTCTACAAGTCCTGTAAGTTCTGGTACTACAGAGCTTATTGCGGCATCATTTATATCACATTTTGAAAGCCCTTCTTCAGAAATGAACAGCTGTATTTCATTAAGAAAATAGCTTTCGTCTAATTCAGGATCAGATTTGAATCGTTTTGTCCGTATGATTTTATCATTATCTGCGATTGCAGCTTTTATGTTTGTGTTTCCTATGTCAAAAATAAGTACCATAACGATGATTATATCATATTGGTTTTATTGTAAAAGGATTTTTTTTTGTGTAATATACTTTATTCAGATTTAATTACGGGAATTTTAGTTATATGAAAGTTAATGCATTGAAAGGAATGAAAGATATTCTGCCGGAAGAGCAGAGGATCCGTGACTACATTCAGGGAAAAATTCTGGAGATTTACAAGGCTTCTGGTTTTGAAAGAATTTCTACACCGATTCTTGAGGATTCCGAAAATATAGACAAATCAGATGGCGGTGACAATCTTAATCTTGTGTTTAAGGTTTTAAAACGCGGAGAAAAACTTGATGAGGCTCTTGCTTCAGGACCAAACGAAAAAAATCTTTCTGATATGGGGCTCCGTTATGATCTTACATTGCCGCTCTCACGCTTTTATTCCGCAAATCGTAATGAACTTCAGTTTCCTTTTAAGGTTATTCAGACAGACCGTGTTTACCGAGCGGAACGTCCACAGAAAGGCCGTTTAAGGGAATTCGTTCAGTGTGACATAGATATCCTTGGTGATTCAAGCTGTAATGCAGAGGTAGAGCTTATTGACGTAACTGCACGTGCTATGCTTGCAATCGGATTTAACAATTTTAAAATCAATGTAAATGATCGCCGCATTTTAAGAAATATGCTTGAAACGATGGGATTTGCGCCAGAAACTTTGGATTCGGTCTGCATTACATTCGATAAGCTTGACAAGATTGGGGCTGCCGGAGTTGAAACTGAGCTTAAAGAAAAGCAGTTCCCTGAGAATGCGATTGCAGAGCTGGTAAAATTTATTTCTTCCGGTGAAATTTCGCTTGATTCTGTAAGTGCACGCTGTTCTGATCCGGAAATTGCAGATGATCTTAGATATGTTATTAATACTGCACGTGAAGTAAGTGGCGGAAAGTATAATATTACGTACTGCCCGAACCTTGTTCGCGGACAGGGATATTATACTGGCATGGTATTTGAAATTGCCTGCCCTGACTTTAACGGTGCTGTAGGGGGCGGCGGACGTTATGACAATATGATTGGTAAATTCCTTGGTCAGAATATTCCTGCCGTGGGATTTTCAATTGGTTTTGAACGGATCTGTAACATTCTCCTTGAACAGAAATATAAAATCCCTGATCAGAAAGAAAAATGTGCACTCCTTTATGATGACGAAATTCCTTTTTCTCTTGTTATGCAGCAGGCAGAAAAACTCCGCAAAGACTATATTGTAGGGGTAATTCGCAAGGCAAAAAAAGCCGGTCCACAGTTTGCAATGCTTGAAAGTCAGGGTTATACTAAATTTGCCCAGAAAAAAGACGGTGGATGGATTTTAAAATAAAGTATTTTAAGAAATAAAAATTGTGTTTATTCATATGATGAGATTATGAAAAAAAAATTAAACAGAAAAGTCCGGAACGTGCTGATTGCGGAAGTAATAATTTTTTTGGTTCTGTTCAGCGGTATTTTCTGCTGTCAATATTTTGTGGCTGAAAATTCTGTTTCCGGGAGTTTGAAGACGGCGTTGTTAGTTTTAATTCCGCTTTTGCTATATGCACTTCCTGTGGGCATTTCAATTATTATTCGCGGAAAGTTTTTTGAGGGAGATGTAGAAAGTCCTTTAAAAGCTGATGACAAAAAAGGAGAGGTTAGCGACGGTGACAGAAATTATACCGTTGCCAACCTCTTAAGATAATTATTTTACGATTTCCCGTTCAAGGGCGCTTACCGTAAAGTAATTGGCATCCACGTTCTTGTCGTAAGTGATTTCTTTTATTTCGTAATTTGTTACGTGGTTTGTCTGGACATTTGTCATGGTCATTTTGTACGTTGTCCAGTAACCGCTGACCTGAACCGTATTTTCCGTTGTCAAAGTCTTCTGAAGATTGTTCTGCCTGTCGTAGTATTCCCCTTTGTAGCACATGTAATTTGCTTTTCCAATCCACATAACCCGGCGGCTGATTTTTGCTTTCGGGTCTTTTGCCTTGTATTCAAGAATCCAGCAGTCGTTGCCGTTTACATTTTCTTCTCCGAGGAGGGCGAAGGTGTCTTTTCCCAGGCTGCGGTTTCCCAAATCATCGTAGGTAAAGTCCGTTCCCTGAAAATCGTCATCCCTGTTTGAACCTGAAATGCGGCGGACTTTTTTCATTGACGGAAGGTAAAGCCAGCTGTCACTGTCGGTTGAAGTTCCGTCGGCTTTATCCGGATAGTCGAAGGAAAGATAGCTTACCCCCTGAACATCTTTCGGTGTCCGGAAAACGATTACCGATTTATCAGTACTGCCATCCTTCATTGTGTAGGAAGCCAGTTCTCTGGTTCTTGTTTTTCCAGCCTTGTCTATGAGCGTAATGGAAATTGTTGAACTCGAAGTTTTTTCCTGATTTACATCATAGGCCTTTTTGGCAATTTCTTCTGCGCTCTGAGCTGCTAGAAGTCCCGCTGTGGCAAATAAAACTGCTGTAATACAGATTGATTTTTTCATATTTATTCCTCCGTTGTATTTGTTTCTGAATTTTCAGGGTTAGATTCTTTCCCGAAAGGTTTGATTATGTAGAGCAGGGCAGGTGTAATCGTATAGTCTGCGATGAGGGCTCCTGCAAGTCCTGTTATGGATAGAATACCTATTACTTTAAGGTAACGAATCGGGCTGAAAAGATAAACTGCAAAAATTGAGCATAAAATGAATGTGGTAAGGAACATTGATTTTCCGATTTCCCTCAGGGAAGCTTCCATTGCAAGTTTGTAGTTTCCGTAGCGCTCAAGTCCTAGTTTTAAATGTGTGGTAAGGTGGATGGTATCGTCTACGGCAATTCCAAGGATGAGCGGCATTACGGTCATGGTAACAAAATCCAGCTGAAATTTTAAAAGTCCCATGAGGCCGCCGATAAGAACTACTGGTGCAAGGTTTGGAATCATGGCGATAAGGCCGGTTCTGACGCTTGAGAATGCAATGATAAGCATTATTGCAACGATTATAAAGGAGAACATAAAGGATTTTAATTCTCCGCGAACCATACGGCGGCACATTTCGGCGTATTCAATCATGTCGCCGATTATGCAGCTGTTTGCATCCGGGAAAAGTTCTTTCAGTTTCTGATTTATCTTTGCCATGTCTTCAACTGCCGCTTCAGTTTCAAAACTTGACATATCAACGTCGATATTTGCAATTCTGAAATCGCTGTCCATTACGGTTTCAAAATCTTTTGCCATATCGATGGAAGAAAGTTCCATAAGCTGGGCCAGAATGTATTCGTCTTCCGGAACAATGTAATATTCGTCCTGACCTTCATTAAATGCCCGGTACATTTCCTTAAGGATGTCAGTTACGCTGGATACCCGGGCTTTGTTTCCGGATTTTTTTGTTAGGCTGAGGGTTCCTAGAAACTTTTCAAAATCTTCCAACGCCTTCATGTGTTCCGGATTTTTAAAGGCTTCGTAATCGTCGTAGCTTATCATTACAGAATAGCTGTACTGGTTTCCAAGTTTTTTTGACAGAAGTTCGTCCATTTTTTTCATGTGAGGCATATTTAGTCCGGTCATCTGGATTATATCGACTCTGGCGCTGATTTTAAAAATGAAAGGAACACATGCTCCAAAGATAATTGCGGCAATAATTATAATAAGCCGGCGGTGTTTTTTCGCTGTATCAGCCCATTTCTGGAATTTAAGATCGATATCTGAAAATCTTTTTAGTTTATTTGACTGTGAATTTAGTTTTTCAGGGGATTTATTTTTCCCAAAGCTGAGGCAGATTGGAATCAGGACGGCTACATAAATGTAAACCGCAATTACAATGAGGCTGGCCGTTCGTCCCATCCAGGCAAGAGGTTTCATGTCGACGAAAATAAAGCTTATGAGGGAAGCTGTTGTTGTAAGAACCGTAAAAAATACCGACCAGCCTGATTCTTCAACTGTTTTTACTGCTGAAAGCTTTCTATCTCCGGTTTTTCTAAAGTGCAGCTTGAACATATTGATGAAGTGAATTGAATAACCTACGGAAAGGGCAATTCCAAGAAGAATCGGAAGGGTTACAAGGGAAGATTCGGCTTTTTCTCCAAAATAAGACATTAGTCCAAGAACGCTGGCAATGGCTCCCACGGTTGCGGCACTTGGAATAAGGACTCCTGGTACACTACGGATGAAAACTGCAAGGAAAAGGATCATTACCGCAAAGGAAAGGGCGATTCGAGTCGTAAAATCCGGATATTCGTAAATTTCTTCCTGAACATCAAAGTAAGGTTGGCCGCATCCGTAAAGCTTGTAGGCGTCAGACTTGAATTCTTCGCTTTCAAGAATGTCATTTAATTTGTATCCTACTTCAAGAGCGTCTTCATCGGAATTCTTAAAGGGCAAAAGGGAAAGTGAAATCCAGGTTTCCTTTCCGTCGTCGCTTACGAGTACATTTTTGCAGGCGTTGGTTTCTTCTGTTCCACGGAGGATTAAGGCTCGTTTTTGTTCAAGCTCTTTTTTATCGGACGGTATGCCGTATTCGTACGGTTTTACGATTTCAAAACCTTCTTCGTTGCCTACAGGAATTTCAAGCTCAATGAGGGAAGTGAGCTTATTGGCATAAGGAATTTCATTCAGCATTCTTTGACCCAGCCGGTCGATTACATTAAGGATTTCCTCACTGAAAACATCCTCGGCTGTCAGCAAAATTGATGCGCTGGAAGAGTTTCCGAAGTTGGATTCGTAAAGGTCCTTGTTTACTTTCAGTTTGTCCTTGTTTCCGTACCAGCCTTCGTCGCTGTTTTTAAGTGCAAAATCCTTTAGTCCCACGCAGCAGAAAGCTGTGACTGCCAGGAAAGCAATCAGAATCGGAACTCGGTATTTTATTTGGAACCGTCCGATTTTTGCAAAAAAACTGTTTATTGAAGATACTTTCATTTCTGTCTCCTCTAAAATGAAACTTTTGCCTTTAATGTAAGGCAGTTTAAGTCAAAGTAATTTCCATACATTCCTTGTTTTCCTCCAGGGCCTTCAAAAAAGAAATTTCCGATGAGGCTTAATTTTATTGAATCTGAAAGGCTGTAGGAGGCAGTAAGTTCTGTTGCAGAAGAAAAATAAATTAAGTCCAGGCAGCCTTCCAGGGAAAGACTTAAAGTTTCGTTTAAAAGTGTTTTTTCTACGCTTAAAGTTGCTTGGTGCTGGAAAATATCCCGCTCAAGTTCTGAAATGTCAGTTTCATCGGCAAAAACTGCATCTGCCCAGTACTGAGCCGTTAATGTCCAGCCGTTCCCTGCATCCCAGTCAAGGCCCGTAAGTGCCGTTAACTGATTGTACCGCTTGGCGTTTTCGGACTGAATTCTATCCAGCTGACAGTTTATCTGATATTCTGCACTTGTCTGCTGGTATCTTAAAGGAAAAAATGCGCTTTCAAGGCGGAAGACAACCGGTCCTGCAGGAATTGCTGCATCTGCCCCTACCATGAAAAATCGTTCGTATTTTCCGGAAACCTGGATTTCTTTAAGTTTACCGGGAGTAGTGTCTTTAATTGCAGTATATGAAACAAAAGGAATGTCGTCCCAGCCGTAAAAAGCGTACAAAGAAAAATCGAATGTAGAAAAATATGCGCTGAACCGAGCTGCGGCTTCGCTTGAAACAATGCTTTTTTCGGGAAGGTCAAATTCATCTATGTCCTGTGGGTTGATTACTGTGATTTCTTCGTATTCTGTAGGAAAAAAAATCTGGTTCAGTGGATTTCCTTCTGAAAGCGGTAAGGTTGAAGGAGTAAAAAACGGAATCCAGTATGAATCGAACTGAATAAAATTTCCGATGATCGAAAGACGGAGTGCGTCGATTCCGATTCTGCTTTCCTTGTAATCTGCTGCAATTAAAACTGATGCATCCTGAGGGCAGAGAATGTCTGCCACCTGAAGTCCGTCGGCTTTTCCCCAGCCGGAAATCTGCCTTCCGGCACGCAATGCCCACCAGCCTCCGTTGTAATCGATGTATGCTTCTTTTAATTTGAGGGCGAAATTTCCTCCGTCGCTTACAAGGGCTTCTGTTCCGTTTGTTGAAAGGGAGCCGATAGCATCGTAAATGAAGGAGCCGTTTACGTAGGCCATGCTGTTTCCAAGATAGGATTTAATGGTTCCTTCAAATATGGTGTTTCCCGTAAGAAAGCTGCCTCGGTTTTCGGTATATGGAAGGGCGCACCCTGCCTGGGCGGAAAGGTTTCCTGAAAACTGAATTTCCTGTGCGGAAAGTGGCGTAAGGGAGAATGCAAGAATTAAGTAAAGAAGAATGTTCCAAAGATGAAGAGTTTTATTCATGGTCCCTCCGTATTCGGGTAATTAATGGCTGTCTTCCATTTTAATACGGATTTGGAATTTGTAAAAGAAAATTTGAGAAGTGTAAAAAAAAAAGAGTTCCTTGCGGAACTCTTTTTTTATGCGTACAGAAAAACTGAACTATTTGTCCAATGCGTGACCTGCAGAAAGGAGAACGTCTGTACATTTGTGCATGTACATTTTCTTGAGTTCTTCACGAGCTGGTCCGAGGTATTCGCGTGGGTCGAACTTGTCTGGGTGTTCAGCAAAGAATTTGCGGATAGCAGCAGTCATTGCAAGACGTCCGTCAGAGTCGATGTTGATCTTACATACAGCCATCTGGCTTGCTTTCTTAAGCTGGTCTTCTGGGATACCTACTGAGTCAGGGATTTTTCCGCCGAACTGTTCGATGATTTTTACGTATTCTACTGGAACTGAAGAAGATCCGTGGAGTACGATTGGGAATCCTGGAAGTTCCTTTTCGATAGCTTCAAGAACATTGAATGCCAACGGTGGTGGAACAAGGATACCGTCTGCTGTGCGTGTACACTGAGCTGGAGTGAACTTACAGCGTCCGTGTGATGTACCGATAGAGATAGCAAGTGAGTCACATCCAGTCTTAGATGTGAAGTCTACTACTTCTTCTGGTTTTGTGTATTTTGATTCTTCTGCAGCAACGTCATCTTCTACACCGCC
>JAFOSK010000143.1 GCA_017392945.1 Treponema sp. | reverse complement strand
GCGGAGATCTGATGGGTTTCCTGGCAATCATTCTTATGGCGATCATAGCATTGCCGTTGGTGGGAGGTTTCATCCTTGTTACAGGAAAAGAAACAGAAAAATTATTTTTCCACTGATTTTCGATATCATATTTGAACAAAACAACGCTGTAAACAGAATTTGAATCTACGGAAATTTCCGAAGGCTTCCATTTTGAAATTGCAGTACATGTTGAATCAAGAAAAATCTTCATTTCTTTTGATATCAGACTGGTATCAAGGCTTCCGAAATTATCAAGCATGGGATAAACAGGTTCTTTTCCGCTCTGGGCACCAATCATTACGACTGGTTCAAGTGCAATGTTATCCTGAACAACGGGATTCTTTTTTATATCAAGCAGCAGCCTTACGCTTTCAAGTTCGCGGGTCCAAAGGAGTTCTTTTTCCCGGTTTTCTGTCAGCTCTTTTATCGTACTTGTATCTGAAAAAATTTTTTCATTTCCTTGCCCTGCAGAACAAGAAATTAAAAAAGAGGAAAGAAAAATCATCGCACAGATAAAATACTTCATTTTACTGTATTGTATCATTTTTCAATGAATTTTTCCATATACAGAATTGAATAAATACTTAAATCACACTAAACTTTATATCATTTATATTCATATAGAATATTAAATTATTTTGATTCAGGATTTGATTAAAATCCTAAAAACGGCGAAATCAAGGCTCTAACCTTGACCAGACGTATATTATGACTTCACGAGGTTGAATTATGGCTCTTACGTTAGCAGAAAAAATCCTTCAGGCTCACATCGTTCCTGAAGCATGCTCTGACACAAAATTTGTAAAAGGCGAACCAATTGCAAGAGGCGAAGATATCGCAATCAAAATTGACCAGACATTAACACAGGATGCAACTGGTACAATGACTTACCTTCAGTTTGAAACAATCGGTATTCCTCGCGTAAAAACTGAACTTTCTGTTTCATATATCGACCACAACACTCTTCAGACAGACTTTAAGAATATGGACGACCACCGTTATCTTCAGTCAATCGCTGCAAAATACGGTCTTTATTTCAGCCGCCCGGGAAACGGAATCTGTCACCAGGTTCACCTTGAATGCTTTGGAAAACCTGGAAAAACTTTGCTCGGTTCAGACAGCCACACTCCAACCGGCGGTGGTATCGGTATGATCGCAATCGGTGCCGGCGGTCTTGACGTTGCAGTTGCTATGGGTGGCGGTGCCTTCCACCTTGCAATGCCAAAAATCTTTGGTGTAAAACTCACAGGAAAACTCCGCAAAGGCGTTGGTGCAAAGGACATCATTCTTGAAGTTCTCCGCCGCGAAACTGTTAAGGGTGGCACACTTGCTATTTATGAATACTTTGGCGAAGGCGTAGAAACTCTTACAGTTCCACAGCGCGCTACAATCACAAACATGGGGGCAGAACTTGGCGCAACCTGTTCTATCTTCCCTTCTGACGCAAAAACAAAGAAGTTCCTTGAATCAATGGGACGCGGTTCAGACTGGACAGAACAGAAGGCTGACGAAGGTGCAGTTTACGACAAAATAATCGAAATCAACCTTGATGAACTTGGTGCCCTTGCAGCATGTCCGCACAACCCGGATGTAATCAACACTGTAAAATCACTTGCAGGAAAGAAGATAACTCAGGTAGTAATCGGTTCATGTACAAACTCTTCACTTGACGACCTTGAAAGCGTTGCTGCCATCGTAAAAGGCAAGCACATCGCTCCAGGCGTAGAAGCTGGTATCGCACCAGGAAGCCGCACTACACTTTTGATGGCTTCAAAAGCAGGAATTCTTGAAGACCTTATCGAAGCAGGTTTCCGTATTCTTGAATCTGCCTGCGGTCCATGTATCGGACAGGGCTTTGCTCCAAACTCAGAAGGTGTAACTCTCCGCACATTCAACCGCAACTTTAAGGGACGTTCGGGAACAGCTGACGCAAATGTATACCTCGTAAGCCCAGAAACAGCAGCAGCTGCAGCTGTAACTGGAGTTTTCACAGAAGCAGAAACAATGGACTACGAAGATCCAGCTTATGTAACAGGAATCCGCGTTTCTATGCTTGACGGAAAAGACAGCCGCCTTTCTAGTGATGACGTTCTTAAATGTGCTACAAACCGCGGTATGATTATCGCTCCACTCCCACAGGAAGAAGCTGAAAAAGTTGAAATCCTCCGCGGACCAAACATCAAGCCATGTCCAAAGTGTCGTGACTACGAACCAAGCCTCAAGCTCCCTGTACGCCTTAAGGCTGGAGATAACGTTTCTACAGATGATATTATGCCGGCAGGAGCAAAGGTTCTCCCACTCCGCTCAAATATCCCTGAAATCAGTAAGTTCACTCTTACACGCCTCGACGAAACTTTCTATACTCGTTCAGAAGAAGCAAACTTTGCTAACTGTGTTGTAGTTGGTGGAGAAAACTATGGTCAGGGTTCAAGCCGTGAACACGCTGCTCTTGGACCTATGTACCTTGGTGTACGCGCTATCATTACAAAGAGCTTTGCCCGCATTCATAAGGCAAATCTTATCAACTACGGAATTATTCCAATGAATTTTGTAAATCCGGCAGACTATGATATAATTAAACAGGGCGATGTTCTTGAAATCACAAACATTGAAGAAGCACTCAACACAGGATGTGAATTCAATATTGTATGCAACGGTAAGACAATCAAGGGAACAAACGACCTTGCAAAGCGCAGCCGTGACATCTTAAAACAGGGCGGACTTGCTGCTTATACAAGAAACGGAGGAAACTAATTTATGAATGTACATAACTTGATGGAAGAGTACGTTGCAGAACGAGTAGAGGAAACTTATGCTCAGCTGAACAAAAACAGGCCAGAATGGCTTACATGTGACTGTGAAAGCTGCCGTCTTGACGTAACAAGTTATGTACTTAACAAGGTTCATCCGCATTATATTGTTTCGGGACGAGGGGCAATTTACACTGCACAGACACTTGTTGACAAGCAGTTGAGCGCAGATGTAGATGCCCTTGTTATGGACGGAATCAGAAAGGTTGCAACAAACCTTCGTCCTGATCACAAGATTATTGCCGTTCAGACAATTCTTGGCGATCAGGAAGAAGACGGGCCATCCTTCAACTTTCCGGTGATTACGGGAACAGTTCTTAACGGAGCGACTTTTGAGCCGCTTGTAAATGCAAGCATAGAAATTAAAGATAAGACGGGCCTTCTTCAGATGCAGGACTCTTCATGGAGCAATCCATGCAATACATTTAAATCTACTAACGGTACATTCTCTTTCTGGCCAAAATCAATTACGGCAGGACGCGGAAACATTTGCAAGAAATTTCATTTTACTATAACGGCATCTGCAGAAGGATTTTCAACAGCAACACAGGGAATAGATATAGATCTTTCAAGTGATTCTTCCAAGAAAAAGCAGTTTGGCTCTACACTTTCGCTCAAAATTCAGGATTTGATTCTTTTTAAGAACTAAGGCAAATGCTGATTTTTATACTTCAAGAACAGGATAATCCTGACCTGAAAAAAAATCAGCATTCGCAACAGCTAGATTTTTCCAAATACAGCCTCTATAACCTGCTCAACCCTTGAAACAGGTATGAACTTTATTCCAGCTTTTACATGAGCCGGAATTTCTGCAAGGTCTCTTTCATTTGCTTTTGGAATAAGAATAGTCTTAATTTTATTGCGTTTTGCAGCAACAGTTTTTTCCCTCAAACCTCCGATCGGCAGCACATTTCCGGTAAGAGAGAGTTCTCCTGTCATTGCAAGATTAGGCTTTATAACTTTTCCTGTAAACAGAGAGATAAATGTTGTTGCCATTGTAATTCCGGCACTTGGACCGTCCTTTGGCGTTGCACCTTCAGGAATATGAAGATGGATCGTGTTTCGTTCAAACCATTCCGGTTCCTTTATGTGTTTTTCCAGAACAAACTTTTTAGCCCAGTTCATAGCAATTGCGGCGGATTCCTTCATAACATCCCCCATCTGCCCGGTAAGGACAAGTTCTCCTTTTCCAGGGAAGGCAACGCTTTCAATCATAAGTGTATCGCCTCCCATACTTGTCCATGCAAGCCCGATAGCTGTACCCGGAATTTCAGCCTTTTTTATTTCTGATTCATCAAAAACCGGTTTTCCAAGATATTTTTCAAGATCGGCATAATCGATCACAATTTCTTTAGAAAGATCATAGAACTGCTCTGCTGAAATTCTTTCGATTTCTTCAGAAGGAAGCTTTGCTTCTTTTGCCTGTTTGATTTTTTCAGCGGCCAGGGAATCAGCGTTGTTTACGAGTTCTGTAACAATCTTGCGGTGTATTTTATCAAGACATTTTTCGTAATGACGGACACCGGCCTCACGCGCATATTCCTGGGCAATGCGCATAAGGGCATTCTTTGTATACTTTACCTGATTTTTCTTCAAACCATTTTTTTCCAAATTTTTGGGAAGAAGATATTTTTTTGCAATTTCAAGTTTTTCCTGATCAATATAACCGGAAAGCTGAATTATTTCTGCCCTATCCAAAAGAGGCTCAGGAATTGTATCAAGAGTATTTGCAGTAAGAATAAAGAAAACATTAGACACGTCAAAAGGCAGATCCAGATAATTATCCCGGAAAGAAACGTTTTGTTCCGGATCAAGAACTTCCAGCAAAGCACTTGCAGGATCCCCTTTAGCAGAGGATGTCATTTTATCGACTTCATCAATCATAAAGACCGGTGATTTTGTATGAGTGATCTTAAGTCCCTGGATAATTTTTCCACACATCGAACCAATATAAGTCCTACGGTGACCTTTTATTTCGGATTCATCGTTCATTCCTCCAACACTGAACCTATAAAACGGCTTTTTCATGGCATTTGCAATAGAACGACCGATAGAAGTTTTTCCAACTCCCGGAGGACCCACAAGAATAAGAATAGAACCTTTATTATCATGCTTAAGTTTTCTTACAGCAAGAAATTCCAAGATCCTTTTCTTGACGTCATCAAGACCGTAATGATCACCATCAAGAATCTTTTTTGCATTAATCAGATTAAAGGACTCAACAGCTGTATCGTTCCACGGAAGCTGCGTTACAAGTTCAAGATAATTTCTTGAAACAGTATATTCCGGCGAAGACGGATCACATATATGAAATTTCTCAAGTTCACTGTCGAGCGTTTCCTTAATTTCACCTTCAAATTTAAATTCTTCAATTTTTTTCTTAAATTTCTGATAGTCACCGGCATTTCCGTCTGCATCGGTTCCAAGTTCTTCTTGAATAGAACGTAATTCTTCCCTAAGAAAATAATCCCTCTGATTTTTTTCAACACGTTCATTTATGTCATTCTGAATCTTTTTCTGAACGCGCAAAAGTTCCTGTTCTTTTTTTATAAATACAAGAACCTGCTCCATTCGCTGGCGTACATTAAGCATTTCCAAAACTTTCTGCTGTTCTTCTTTTTCTACGTTCAGAATAGAAGCGATAAAATCAGCAATCTTTCCAGGATGATCGATATTTACCATATTCAGGCGCATTTCTTCAGTAAAAAGCGGGTTATTTTCACTGACCTCTTTCATCTCACTAATAAGAGCGCGAGTAAGTGCCTTTACCTCGAATGTATCGTCTTCTGTATCATCAAGATAATCAACAGCGGCAACAATAGGACTCGAAGAATGAAGCGGCTTTGTCATTTTAAAGCGCCTTATTGTAGAAATGAATACATTTACTCCACCATCAGGCAAATTGATTTTCTTTATAATTTTTGCAGCCGTTCCAATAGAATAAAGATCTTTATAAGAAGCAACAGAAACGTCTTCCTTAAGCATAACAATACCAATATGATTGTCACCCTGAGAAGCCTGTTCAATGGCCTTTATATCCTCCTGATTTGTAATCATAAGGGGCGTAAAAATTCCTGGAAAGATAGGACGCCCCTGCAAAGGTATAATCGGAAGCCTGGCAGGTAGAACCTGATCCGCAGGAACAATTTCATTGTCCTTCTTTACTCTGCGTGCTTTTTTCGCAGGCTTTTCTTCCTGAGATTCATTTATAAGTTTTTCTGCATGATCCTTGAGATGATCAAGGAGAGAATCGATAATTTCTTCTGTAGTTCCGTTTTTTTCATTGTTGTCGTTAGAATTTTCTGCCATATTTTAAATATAAGCACAAGAAGACATTTAGGCAACAAAAATTTAACATACATTATTTCTGAACAGGTTCAAGATTTGCAAAAATATAAAGTTCATCCTGAAGCCAGTCAAGCCTTAAGGAATAAATTTCCTCCTTATAACCTTCTGCAATAAACTTGAATTTCCATACATTTC
>JAFOSK010000142.1 GCA_017392945.1 Treponema sp. | reverse complement strand
GTTGCAAAAATATCATAGTATTCTGCATTTTCACTTGAGTCTACATAACGAGGAATATTCAGGTTGTAGTCGTTGTTTCTGATTTCTTCCTTGCTGACAAGGCGGCTGAACTTTTCAACGCTCTTTCGTCCGGTAACAACGTCAACAATGCGTTTTATGTCACTTGCAAGCAGTTTGTTCTGTTTACCTGATTTTGAAAAATGCTTTGATGCATCAATAATCAGAACATCATTGTTTTCACGGTTCTGTCTTAAAACCATAATGATTGTAGGGATTCCTGTTCCAAAGAAAATATTTGCGGGAAGTCCTATGATTGCATCAATCTTGTTATTCTCTATAAGGTTCTTTCGGATTTCGTATTCATCTTCTCCCTTTGCACCGTCTTTTCCAGCCTTACCACGGAACAAAACACCGTGCGGTAAAACAATAGTCATAATTCCATTTGGTTTAATGTGGTACAAATCGTGCAGCAAGAATGCATAATCAGCTTTGCTTGCAGGTGCAAGACCATATTCATAACGAGGCTGGATTCCCTTGTTTGTCGGGTCCCAGTGCTGAGAATACGGCGGATTTGAAACTACAGCGTCCACGTACAACGGATCGTAGGTGCTTTCCGGATCTGACTCATCAAAGAACGGCCAGTCCTGTTCAAGTGTATCTCCGTTTCTGGTTACGATATTGCTTGGGTTAATACCACGCATTACAAGGTTCATACGGGTAAGGTTATAGGTAGATTCAATAAGTTCCTGAGCGTAATATTTTATATTGTCTTCTTTGTTGATATGCTTTGAAAGCGCTTTACCGATTGTAATGAGAAGTGAACCTGAACCAGAGGTTGGGTCATAAATTTCAAAAGTTTCCTGCTTATGATTTTTAATATGATTTGCAACAATTTCTGCCATCAATACAGAAACTTCATGAGGTGTATAGAACTCTCCGGCTTTCTTTCCGGCATTTGCAGCAAACATGGAAATCAAATATTCATAAATAAATCCAAGAACATCGTAATCCTGCTTTCCGTCCATCGGAATATCTTTAATGAGATTAAGAAGATCACTTACAGCTTTTGTCTGACTTCCGGCACTGTCACCCAGTTTTGAAAGACCTGTGTCCAAAGTACGGAAAATATTTGTAAAAACTTTTTTGTGGTTCGGGTTAGATGAAATAAGTCGGCTGAATGCAGAAAGAGCGTCGCGGACATTTTTAATGTTGAAGTCTTTGCCTTTTGAAATCCAGGTTGTAAAAAGATTTTCGTAGGCGATAAAGTAACCGAGGTTATTCTGACAGAGTTCAACAGCATCTTGATGCTTTTCATTTAATTGTTCTTTGAGTTCTTTGTCACTTATACCTTCTTTCTTTAGATAGGCAAGTTCTTTATCTGAAAGAAACTTATAGAAGATAAAACCTAGAATATAATCTTTGTATTCGTTAGCTTCGATTTTGGAGCGCATTTTGTTAGCGCTTTCCCAGATTTTAGATGCAAGCTGCTGTTTGTTCATTTTTTTTATCCTTTGCTACTTTAACTCTTCAATCTCCGTCTTAATACGAAGCACAATCTTATTTTTCTGCATAAATTGCTGCTGAGCAATTTTATGAATTGATGGGACGAATGGTCTTCTGGAATTGCAAAGATAAGCTCTTTTGTTTTCGTATTTATTTAGTTCATCACCAAAAAAGTTGATTGTATTTGTGAGTTGTTCAATTCCGTGATTAAGCCAGTCATTTCCTTTTTTATCAGCTTTCAATTCAATGAAACAAACTGTTTTTGGAGTATATAACATAGCATCACAGGAACTTGCAGTTTCATCTTTACCATTGATTTCTATTGTAAGAGGAACATTATTATCCACTGCGATAAAGGAATAATCAGTGCGATTATTACATTCTACTGTTGCATTCCATTTATCTGTAGTTTTGTCATAACTTACAAAAGCAGGTTTCTTTCCTTCTTTATCGTCTGGATCAACAAGTCCAAATTCTTTTACCTGGTTTACTGTTGTGGCATAGTCGTAAAAATTTACTTGCAAAACTTAGCCTCCACTTCAAGAAGATCTGAGAAACTGTCGTTCTGTTCTTCCAATGCCTTGTTAAGTTCGTTGTCATCAGAAGGAAGATTTTCATACGGTTCAAGAAGTTTGATAGAACCATCTGATTTTGTTTCATAAATATGAATCATTTCTCCTGGTACAGCTGCCTTTACAGGAATAATCTTTTCTATTTCTTTTTCTGGAACACCCTTTGCTAATAATTCTGCAGCTTTTGCACTCTGAGTAAGGTAAGCAAGAATGTATGGACTGTGTGTTGTGATAAGAAGTTTGTTTTCTTCATTGTTATTTTTACATTCAAGCAGTTCGTACAGTACTTTGTTCTGAGATTGAGGATATAAGTTCTGCTCTGGCTCTTCTACAATATTTATAAAGCAAGTGTTGAAGAAGTAATGAAGAAGTTTTTCTATGTCTTTTGCAATACTTTCATTCAAAGTCTTTCCATAAATAAGCTGGTCAAAGCTGGAAAGCAAAAGCTGATTCTTTTCTTCGTCTTTTGTATCTTTCTTAATCCATTCCTTTATTTGCTTTCGTTCATTTGCACTGAGTTTTTGAATATTTTTCAAGAAATTGGATGAAACTTCTTCTGTTATATATTTAGATACAATAGAAAGTGGAGTAACAGACTGTATACCGCTGGATGCACTGTATATAGAAATAGTTCTATTGTTGTCTGTTACAACTTTCATTGTGAGACTATTCTTGTCATAAAACAATTTTACATTAGAAATTGGTAAATCAAATACTCCAGACTTTGATGCTTTTTTTGCCTTTTCATATTCATCCATTAATATTGAAAGCATTAACGGGAGGTTCTTAATATTTTCCGCATCTTCAATAGAAGTTAAAAGATTACGTTCTGCCGGAACATACATAATCTTTGGACGTTTATATTGTATTAGATTTTTATTCAAATCTATGGTCTTGGAAGAGAATTTTCCATTTTGATAAATAAACTCGCAAGTTGTTCCTATATAATGGATTTCAGTTTGTTCATTAAAATATTCGTCAATACGGTGTGGCTTACAAAGAGAAACTAAATCGTCTGAGTTTTCATTAGTCATTCCAAGTCCAGACTTTACATTTGCCTTTTCGAGCCATGAAAAAATGGAATATAACTTAGCAATTGTACTCTTACCAGTTGCCTGATTTCCGCAGATTACAGTTACAGGAGAAATCTCTAAAAAACCGTCATTTTCTGAAAATCCGTTCTGAATTGGTCCAAAGTTTCTTATCTTTAATTTTGCCATTATCTAAAACCTTCTAAAATATTCTATCACGAAACAGTGCTAAAATGTGACACTTAAGTTATTTTCCCTCAAAAGTGACGATATCACCAATATCACACTTTAGAGCCTTGCAAATTTTATGCAGGCTTTCCATAGAGACATATTCACCTTTATTCATTTTTGCAAGAACGTTTGTGGAAATACCTGCCAAAGGAATTAAATCGGATTTGTTCTTTATCCCTTTTTCAATCAGCAGAATCCATAATTTTCTATAGTCTGTATTCATATAATATGATCATAACACACATTTTTGTTTCTGTGCAGAAAATCTCACGATTTCTCAAGAAACTAATATTCACGCCATTTGGCTAAAAAAAACGCTGATATTCAAAAGAATACCAGCGCTATATGTAAACTTATCCTATTTCTCCCATTCCCTCTCTCTCCGCAACTTTCTTTCCACCTCACGTCCCAGTTCAAACTCCCGGTACCATGGACTTTTCTGCATCCATTCCTTTACATCTTTGCAGCCGTGTTATGCAATAACTCCTGCAATCTTACGAAGCAGTTCCTGAGTTGCACTTTCGAACATCTGGCTTATCTCAGCAGCTCCGAAAAAATGCTTTTTACCGTTGGCTGCCTGTTTTGTGTATCCGTTCAATGTATGGTCATACTGCTTAATCTGACTGTCATATCCGTCTTTGATTGCCTTGTTCGAATTTGCAAAAGCTGCAACAAACATATCGACTATCGGATCCAGTTGTTCATCTCGGTAGCTTCTCTGGGCATCCTTGCATCGTTCTTTGGTCCATTCCTTAAAGTTTTGAATACTCGGCATGAGTTCTTCCCACTTGGAGATTTCTTCAAGGACATCAATGTTCGTTTCGCTCAGCGCAGAAAGGAGAGTGAAAACCCTATTGCGCAGGAGATCTTTCTCTTTTTGAAATTCCTCAAGAGTTTTCCCACTTTCTTCACGTAGCTTTGGAGTATTCTCAATTTCAAGTCCATGTGAACGAAGTTTAGAAAACTTCCCAATACCCCGTCTTATTTGAACCAACGCGATGAATTTTTCCTTGTTCTTCAAGCTCACTGTAAGTTCGTGTGATTGTTGCTCTTGAAAGACCTGTTGCTTTAGAAACTTCTTCCTTTGTCTGTTTTGGATTTCGTTTTAGCGCTGCATAAACCAGGTCTGCATTCGAAAGTTTTTCTTTTGAGGTACTAGTATCTGCTTTATACGAAGCAAGAATTGATTTTGTTTCTTCGATTCTTTCACGCAGTTTTTTTACAAGTGCGGATTTTTTTTCTTCTGAAAGTCGTTTAAGAGGTTCTAAAAAATCAGCATACCACTTGTCGATTCCATCAAGATTTTCAAGATTGATAGTGGAAGCAATTTTTGAAACAGGGAGTTTGCTTATCTGCTCTGACTGTGTCTCGTAAAAAGGTTTTGCTCCAATCTGACCTGAAGAAATCATATTCATTTCAAAATCAAGAAGATTTAGAAACATGGATTTTCCTGTGTCGTATACTGGAGCGATGCCTTTCCACTGAAGTGTATTTGAATCCCTTATAAAGCTGATATTATAAGAATGGCGGTCAATGTTAGCCATGATGTAATCAACAAGAATGATTTTTAATAAATCCGCCTCCGCATTGGGAATCTTCATTTCATTGCAGCGTTTTATAAGCTCTTCATAGTCGTAGAATTTTCCATCAATCAAATGCAAATCCTGATAAACAGCATCCATTGGAACCAGTTCAGTTGATTCATCAATCATATCCGGGCAGTAACAGAAGTATTTATCATCACGAATTGTAAGATAATAAGGCACATAAGCAATATTGAGGCGTCTGCAGATTTCAGAAGCAAGAACTTCATTCAATGGCTCCTGCTGTTCGGTTCCGGTTCCGGCTTTTTCAAGATAGTTGATTCCATCCTTTTTGAACCAGCGTTTTGAAAGTTCACCGTTTGTTGCATTATCTGGAGAGTAGGAACTGGAGTTTCTATTCAGGCTTTTTGAATTACTTGTAAGGCGTAGTCCGATTGCCGGATCATACTCGTTGGTAAAGAAGTTAATATCTTCCCAGAAAAGTTTATCTTTAAGTTCAACAGGACAAATCCAGTACTGGTCAGAAAGGCTTAAGAACCAGCTCTTTTTTGCAAGTTCATAGTTTGAAGGTATTTCTAGTTCTTCCAGTGCTTCCTTAAAATGAGGTCGGGTAGAAGGAATAAGGCGGTTATCCAGGAACTGCTCCATTTTTTCATTTAGAGCATAAAGATTGTCTGCAGAAGGTTTTCCATTCAGAAACAGAGCAACCGGCAGGTGTTCCTTGTTATAAACCTGTAGAATTTCAATATAGCCCTTGTTTTCTGCATATCTGAGAATAGGGATATTTTTTTTATTAAGGATGTATTCCATATTTCGCCTCTTATATTTGACATGTAAACATGTCGTTGAGTTCAAACCCGCTTAAATATCGCGGTTTTGAACATCACCTTTTAGTGTAACCCGTTCAGAATCTGAAGTTTCAGAACGGGTTTTCTTATTTATCGGCTCAAGTATATCAAAATGATAAGATATATCGGCTCAAAAATCAAGTTTATCGGCTCAGTTATGTGAAGGGAAGTGATTTTATCGGCTCAATAATAATGAAAAAGGCTTCCAGTCTGAATTAAACAAACTGAAAGCCTCATTTTAATTCAATATGTCGAGTTAGAATTGACTGTTATATTGTAGGTAACCTTGGGCAGAATACCACTATTTTGCATCTTATTCAGGGGTTATTACAAACCCTGAAAACGGCGCTGTCAAGACCGAAGAGCGAAGCGCGCCTTGACTCGACGTATTTGTCTGTTAGACTTCAGTTTGCTTCAGTTAAAAACAAAAAACCACTCATTTCTGAGTGGTCTGTTATAGCGGGGGCAGGACTCGGGGTTCCAGTCGCAGACATCCTGTCTGCTCCTTTCACCCCGCCTACGTTCGCTGCCGCCGCCCTCCATGGCGGCTTTTCTTGAAAATTGCTCCAAGCCTTCGCAATTTTCAAGCGCTCACTCCGTTTCGAGTCCTGAATTTTATGAGTTCTGAAAAATCAAAGTTAAATAAAAAAGGTTTCCTAAATCTAGGAAACCTTG